>NZ_LQYX01000079.1:6385-29520 GCF_001587475.1 Geobacillus sp. B4113_201601 | reverse complement strand
CTTGTTGTATCGGGCCTGCTTTTCAATCATTCTTCCATTGATGAAGGAAATCAGCCGTTTTTCACCAGCCTCCTAGGAGACCGGTGATTTAAGGGGGCAAGCCGCTGATCAAGCCCGTTTTTCAAATAGAAAAGCCTCGTCGCATCAGGATTACCTTTCAAACGATCCCCCATTGCTCAAAAGAAACAACCATTTTTCACCAGCCTTCTAGAGGGTTGGTGAAAAACGGCTGCCAAGAGCAAATCTGCGGCATTTCGCCGAAAAAGAAGGCTGATTTCACCCGGCTTTTCTAACGGAGAAGCAGATGGAATCGCAGGATGTTGTACGAAATCACCGTCTCCCTCATGAAAGAATCGGCACAGGGGCTCGGAGCGTTTTTCCCCGCTGCGGCATTGTGCGCATTTACGGCGGCGCGCTCGCTGTTTCAGCACTGACAAAAGAGGTGGGGCTGCCGCATATCTGGCTGGCCCTTCATTCACACGCCGCTGGCCAAATGGACGGTGCCATAGCGATTCGTCAAGCCGGTGCTTCATTCACTTCATACGCGGCGCAGATGCCCGATTCAATCGCTCCTTGAATCCAGCCGTGGTGGGTGGACGCATGTTCGCCGGCAAAATGGACCCTTCCTTCGGGGAGAGCGATGTACGGCGACAGCTCTGTCACTTGGTTCGGCTTCATCATCGTGAAGGCGCCGCCCGAGTACGGATCGCGCACCCAACTATGGCTTGTTCCGGTTTCAAATTCGCGGTACACTTGTTCCCCATGGAGGACGGCTAAATTTTTAAGCGTGTATTCAAGCCGCTCCTCATCGCTTAAGCTGTCCCACGGGATCGTGTCGTCTTCCCACGTATAGCTAGCCAAGACGACGCCCGGTCTTGGCGTGCCGATGCCTTGGCTAGGATATTGGGTGTATCGAATTGGCAAGTCGGACACACTTTTTCCACCGAACATTCCTTCTTTTTCCCAAAACCGGGTTTTAAACTGGATGCCCGTTTTCGTTGAACCGGCATAATGAAGTTCACGAATAGCCTTCCATTTGTTTTCGGAAAACGAATGGCGCGGTTCGATGTCGACAAACTGCAAAACCGAGAACGGGATGGTGACGATCACCCGATCGGCGGTGATTTGAAACGGCTGAAAAATTTTCGTATGGGTCGCATGGACGGTGACGCTGTTTTCGTGCTGGATTATTTTTTGCACTTTATGACTAAAGAGAATCTCGTCCTTCAGCTGCGGCAAAAAAGCTTTGGGAAGCTGGTCATTGCCGCCGGCGATTTCATAAAAGCGAATGTTCGGCGTAAATAAGACCATTAGTTCGCGCAACACCTCAAGAAACGACAATTCCGGGAAGCCTTCAAGCGAGAGAACGGTTTTGATCATGTCGATGGCTCCTACCGACAGCCTCGGGCCGAATGGGTTGTAGCGCAAATAGGCGTCCAGCGAGTAGCGGTCGAGCCGTTCGATGACAATCGGCCAATGTTGCTCTCGATTTTGTTCAATGAATTGAATGACCGGACGAATGGCCATTTGCAACAGCTCGGAAGCGGTTTTGCCCCGTTCGTGGGGGGCGACGGGAAAGCCGAAGAGATCGGGATGCCGTTCGTATTCGCTCAGGCGCGCTTTGATGCCGCGAAAATAGAAAATGTCGCGCGGGGTGCTGTTGATAAACGGGTGGAGCGGCAAGTTGAATTTTTTGATATATGCCAATGTCAATGGATGGGTGTGCGGGATGCGCATCGCGCCCGCCTCGAGATACTGATCGTCGCGGAAGTCGGAGCGGAGCGTGTAGATTCGGCCGCCGACCCGCTCGGATGCTTCAAGAATCGTGATGCGATGGCCTGCCTGTTTCAACAATGACGCCGCGACAAGCCCGGCCATGCCGGCACCGATAATGACGACCGTTTTCGGAGCGGGTGGTTTCGTTAATCCGTGTCGAATGATCGAGATCATCGTCTCCATCGGCAGCCTCGGAGAAACATACGGATGCGCCACGTGTCGATCCTCCTTTGCCATCGGGTAGCTCCCCGGGTGGAGCTGCGGTTATTCCATCTTATTCCGCGGCAAAGGAGGATATGTGGGGGGCGGTCACAATTCGGAAAAGATATACGTCCCTCCGGCCAGCTCGAGGCGGCGCTGCAGCTTGCTGCCGACGATGCGGCAGGCAAACGGCCTTGTCGACGAGGGTTCATCCGCTTGGGAAAAGCGGAGGCTGACGCCGCCAACCGTGAGTTCGGCATAAGTCCCCGCCTCATCGCGCCCCACATTCGCTGCCGGCAAATCAAACAGCCGACGGTAGCTGTTGACGGCGCGGTCGAGGCGACGCACATAAACGCTGACGGACGACAACGACGGCGCCCCATTTGCATGGCGCATGAGCGGCGCCAGCTCGTTCATCCGCACGTCATCGCGCTCGTCCCACTGGATGAAAAACGGGTAGCGGCACGCGCCGTCTGTATCGTCTCGGATAAACAGCATCGCCCACGTCAATAACTTGCCGTCATCGCGCTGGCGGCTGCCGGAGAACGGCCCGATCGGAGTGAATCCTTTGCTTTTGAGCTGTACAGCCAGCTGTTGGATATCGTTTGTTCGAAAGGCAAACTGGGAGAAGCCATTCCCCTCTTGACGGTCAGCGACAAGTCGGGCAATAAGCGGATTTTGGCAGGCGTTCGCCGTCTGCTCATCGGCGATGCCGATCCATTCGATGTAGCTTAGCGGCGCGAAATAGCATAACGCGTTATACGTTCCCCATGCCTCATGGCGGCCGCCATGGATGGCCGTAAACCCTAACTGTTCAAACGAGCCTTTCGCCTGTTCCGGGCGCTCGGTCAGGTGGACGAGATGGTCAAACGCGACGTTCATGGCGGCGAACTCCTTCTGGATTGGGAATAGGTTAGCGGAACAGCATTTCTTTAAGCTTGTAGATGATGCGTTCGTTATCGACGGTGCGATGGGCGATAAAATTCAAGTCCAGCTTGATGTCTTCGATTTGGGCAGCCAATTGCTCATAGCGGGAATCCATTTTCTGTTCGAGGCGGTCCACCGTTTGTTTCAATGAGGCAAATTCTTGGTGAAGATGGTGGACATCGGCGGCGAGAGCTTCTAGTTTGGCGTCTGTTTCGTCTTGGCGGTGGAGAAGAGCGGCCACGATGCTGTTCAATTCCTTTTGCCCAGCGCGAAGCGAATCTTGTTCTTGGCGCAGACGCTGCTGTTCCAGACGGATTTCCTGCTGCTCTTTTCGGATTTCTTGTTGTTCTTTTCGAATTTCTTCTTGTTCCTGACGAATGGCGATTTGTTCACGCTCGAGCCGCTCTTGCCCTTCGACAAGCAGTCGGAGCGTGCCATCCATCGCGTTCAAGCGGTCGAGCACTTGAGCGAGCAGCGCTTCACTCATCGTCATCATCCCCCTTTTTTTCCTACGTTATGGCCATTATAGTACATATGTTCGAACTTGTCAATGGACAACAAAGGAAATGTTAGCCGGAATGTTGCTTTATTTCCTTTTATTTTGGTATCATCATAGTATTGTGAAAGGTCGACCATGTCGGAGGTGAACACGATGTCGCGAATTTCGCTCGAACAAGTGAAGCATGTCGCCGACTTGGCGCGGTTGGCGATTACCGAGGAAGAGGCGGAGATGTTTACGAAACAGCTCGACGCGATCATTACGTTTGCCGAGCAGTTGAATGAATTGGATACCGAAAACGTGCCGCCGACTTCGCACGTGCTTGATATGCGAAACGTGATGCGCGAGGATATTCCAGAACCGGGGCTGCCGCGCGAGGAAGTGTTGAAAAACGCGCCGGACCAGCAAGACGGCCAGTTCCGCGTGCCCGCTATTTTAGAGTAAGGAGGGGGATTTATGTCGCTCTTTGACCATACGGTGTCGGAATTACATACGTTGCTGCAAAAAAAAGAAGTGTCGATTTCCGATTTAGTTGACGAATCATACCGCCGCATCGGCGAAGTGGAAGAGAAAGTGCAGGCGTTTTTAACGCTGAACGAAGAGCAAGCGCGGGCGAAAGCGAAAGAGCTTGATGACAAGTTGGCGAAAGGCGAGGAGACCCACCCGCTGTTCGGCTTGCCGATCGGCATTAAAGACAACATTGTTACCAAAGGGTTGCGCACGACATGCGCCAGTAAAATTTTATACAACTTTGATCCGATTTATGATGCGACCGTCATGGAGCGGCTGAACGCTGCGGGCGCGATTACGATCGGGAAGCTGAACATGGACGAGTTCGCCATGGGCTCGTCAACGGAAAACTCCGGCTTTCAGCTGACCCGCAATCCGTGGGATTTAGAGCGCGTGCCGGGCGGTTCCAGCGGCGGTTCGGCGGCGGCGGTGGCGGCAGGCGAAGTGCCGTTTTCGCTCGGCTCGGATACGGGCGGTTCGATCCGCCAGCCCGCGGCGTTTTGCGGGGTTGTCGGATTGAAGCCGACGTACGGCCGCGTGTCGCGCTTCGGGCTCGTCGCGTTCGCGTCATCGCTCGACCAAATCGGCCCGATTACGCGCACGGTGGAAGATAACGCCTATTTGCTGCAAGTGATTTCTGGCGTTGACCCGATGGATTCAACGTCAGCGAACATCCCGGTGCCCAACTATGTCGAGGCGTTGACGGGCGATATCAAAGGCTTGAAAATCGCCGTGCCGAAAGAATATTTGGGCGAAGGCGTCGACGAAGGCGTGCGCCAGTCGGTGCTTGCCGCGCTCAACGTGCTCGAGAAGCTCGGAGCGACATGGGAAGAAGTGTCGCTGCCGCATTCAAAATACGCCTTGGCGACGTACTATTTGCTCGCTTCGTCGGAAGCATCGGCCAACCTTGCCCGCTTTGACGGCGTTCGCTACGGATATCGGACCGACAACGCGAAAAACTTGATCGACATGTACAAATTGACGCGGAGCGAAGGGTTCGGCAACGAGGTCAAGCGCCGCATCATGCTCGGGACGTTTGCTTTAAGCTCAGGCTATTACGATGCGTATTACAAAAAAGCGCAAAAAGTGCGGACGTTGATCAAGCGCGACTTCGAAAACGTTTTTGAGCAGTACGACGTCATCATCGGTCCGACCACGCCGACGCCGGCGTTTCAAATCGGAGAGAAAACGAGCGATCCGCTGACCATGTATATGAACGATATTTTGACCATTCCGGTCAACCTTGCCGGCGTGCCGGCGATTTCCGTGCCGTGCGGCTTTGTCGACGGCTTGCCAGTCGGCTTGCAAATCATCGGCAAGCACTTTGATGAAAGCACGGTCTATCGCGTCGCTCATGCCTTTGAACAAGCGACCGACTACCATAAGCAAAAACCGGTGTTGTAAGGGGGGATCGACGATGAATTTTGAAACGGTGATCGGACTTGAGGTCCACGTCGAGCTGAAAACGAAATCGAAAATTTTCTCCAGCAGCCCGAACGCCTTCGGGGCGCCCCCGAATACGCAAACGAACGTCATCGACTTAGGGTATCCGGGCGTACTGCCGGTTTTGAACCGGCAAGCGGTCGAATTTGCGATGAAGGCGGCGATGGCGCTCAACTGCGAAATCGCAACCGAGACGAAATTTGACCGCAAAAACTACTTTTACCCGGACAACCCGAAAGCGTACCAAATTTCGCAATACGACCAGCCGCTCGGCAAAAACGGCTGGATTGAAATCGAAGTGAACGGGAAAAAGAAAAAAATCGGCATCACCCGCATTCACCTTGAAGAAGACGCCGGCAAATTGACGCACACGGGCGACGGTTATTCGCTTGTCGACTTTAACCGCCAAGGGACGCCGCTCATTGAGATCGTCTCGGAGCCGGACATCCGCTCGCCGGAAGAAGCGTATGCGTATTTGGAAAAATTAAAGGCGATCATCCAATACACCGGCGTCTCCGACTGCAAAATGGAAGAAGGGTCGCTCCGCTGCGATGCGAACATCTCGCTCCGCCCGATCGGGTCGGACCAATTCGGCACGAAAACCGAATTGAAAAACTTAAACTCGTTCAACTTCGTCCGCATGGGGCTCGAGTACGAGGCGAAACGGCAGGAGAAAATTTTGCTCTCCGGCGGCGTCATCCGCCAAGAAACGCGGCGGTTTGACGAAGCGACGAAAACGACCGTGCTCATGCGCGTCAAAGAAGGATCGGAAGACTACCGCTACTTCCCAGAGCCGGACTTGGTCATGCTCTATATTGACGACGAATGGAAAGAACGCGTCCGCGCCTCAATTCCGGAGCTCCCGGATGCCCGCCGGAAGCGGTATGTCGAGGAATGGGGCTTGCCGGAATACGACGCCAAAGTGCTCACCTTGACGAAAGAAATGGCCGACTTCTTTGAAGCGACGGTCGCCAACGGCGCCGACCCGAAACTGGCGTCCAACTGGCTTATGGTCGAAGTATCCGGTTACTTAAACGCCGAGCAAAAAGAGCTCCATGACATCGCCTTGACGCCGGAAAGCTTGGCCGGAATGATCAAGCTCATCCAAAACGGCACGATTTCGTCGAAAATCGCCAAAAAAGTGTTCAAAGAGCTCGTCGAACACGGCGGCGACCCAGAGACAATCGTCAAAGAAAAAGGGCTCGTGCAAATTTCCGACGAAGGAGCGCTGCGCAAAATCGTACTCGAAGTGCTCGACGCCAACCCGCAATCGGTCGAAGACTTCAAAAACGGCAAAGACCGCGCGCTTGGCTTCCTCGTCGGCCAAGTGATGAAAGCGACGAAAGGACAAGCCAACCCACCGCTTGTCAACAAGCTGCTCATCGAGGAAATCAACAAGCGGTAACCCATCGGACAAGCCTGCGATTCGCAGGCTTGTTTCGTTCATTGATTTTTTAGACTTTTAAAAAAACATGATTGACATCCCCCGATGGGAATGGTAGATTTTTATATAAAACCAACTGGATTAGTTGGATATCAACACCAAGAGGAGCGGGAGAGGAAGAAACCAAACCGAGGGGGAGGAAAACGATGAGCAATGAACGCACATTCCGCCCGGAGACGCTCGCCATCCACGCCGGGCAAAAACCGGATGGAGAAACGGGCGCGCGAGCCGTGCCGATTTACCAGACGAGTTCGTATGTCTTCCGCGACAGTGAGCACGCGGCCAACTTGTTTGGGCTAAAAGAGGAAGGGTTTATTTATACGCGCATTATGAACCCGACGAACGATGTGCTGGAAAAGCGGATCGCAGCGCTAGAAGGAGGCGTCGGGGCGCTCGCGCTCTCATCGGGGCAGGCGGCGGT
This sequence comes from Geobacillus sp. B4113_201601, assembly GCF_001587475.1. Classification (NCBI taxonomy): domain Bacteria; kingdom Bacillati; phylum Bacillota; class Bacilli; order Caryophanales; family Anoxybacillaceae; genus Geobacillus; species Geobacillus sp. B4113_201601. Next base: position 22,299 of record NZ_LQYX01000079.1, on the reverse strand, counting down.
GTTTTATTCGATCATCAACATCGCCTCAGCGGGCGATGAAATTGTATCGTCTTCGTCCATTTACGGCGGCACGTACAACTTGTTCGCCCATACGCTGCGCAAGTTTGGCATTACGGTGAAGTTTGTCGATCCGTCCGATCCGGAAAACTTCGAAAAAGCCATTACTGACAAAACGAAAGCAGTGTTTGCCGAAACGATCGGCAACCCGAAAAACGATGTGCTCGACATCGAAGCGGTCGCCGCCATCGCCCATCGCCACGCCATTCCGCTCATTGTCGACAACACGGTCGCCAGCCCGTACTTGCTGCGGCCGATTGAATTCGGCGCCGATATCGTCGTCCATTCGGCGACGAAGTTTATCGGCGGTCACGGCAATTCGATCGGCGGCGTGATTGTGGACAGCGGCAAGTTTGACTGGAAAGGAAGCGGCAAGTTTCCAGAGTTCACCGAACCCGACCCAAGCTACCACGGGCTGGTGTATGTCGACGCCGTCGGCGAAGCGGCGTACATCACGAAAGCGCGCATCCAGCTGTTGCGCGACTTAGGGGCGGCGCTGTCGCCGTTTAATGCGTTTTTGCTGTTGCAAGGGTTAGAGACGCTTCACTTGCGGATGCAGCGCCATAGCGAAAACGCCCTCGCCGTTGCGAAATTTTTGGAAGCGGAAGCGGCTGTCGAATCGGTCAGCTATCCAGGACTTCCAAGCCATCCGTCGCATGAGCTGGCGAAAAAGTATTTACCAAACGGGCAAGGTGCGATCGTCACCTTTGAAATCAAAGGCGGCGTCGAAGCCGGGAAAACATTGATCGACTCGGTCAAGCTGTTCTCGCACTTGGCCAACATCGGCGATTCGAAATCGCTCATCATCCACCCGGCCAGCACAACGCACGAGCAGCTGAGCCCGGACGAACAGCTGTCCGCCGGCGTCACCCCGGGTCTTGTCCGCCTGTCCGTCGGCACGGAGTCGATCGATGACATTTTGGACGACTTGCGCCAAGCCATTCGCCAGAGTCAGGGGGTGGCGGCGAGATAACGATATAGTAGGTAAGCTCAAAGGCTGGTCGGAATGGAGGCCAGCCGTTTTTGTTTTCTTTCACTACTTGCTTTATATGTATGATATGTTATAATACAGTTGGGTTGACTTTGGCGCGTTCCGGGGACATAGGTCAAGATCTGAGCAAAGGGCTGTAAAGGGTAGCGTCAAAAGTTCTATGAAAACTCCACACAGACCGTCCCATTGAGCATCGTGGGGCATGCGGAGAGCCGGATTCGCCCTTGACCAACACCCGCCAAAGGTGCGGAAGAGTCGTCAAGAGAGGGGGGAATCTTGCGAAAACTAACGTGTTTCCAGCGACATTAGAAAATGCTTAGGATTAGGTTTTACTGTTTTTCATAGATGGCTGGTTTATCGAAGAGAAGAGTAGTGGAAAATAGCCGTTTTTCGTTGATCAGCGAATGAATGCCATTTTTATTTGAGAAATGATGAAAGCGGCATTCCTTCTTGAATGACCGGCTGTCTGGAAGGTTGATGAAAAATAGTGATTTCCTTTGGTTGATGAATCAAAATGCTGCATTGTTGCAAGGTTTTTCTATTTGAGAAATGACGCTAGGAAGCCGTATCCACGATTACATCAACTAGCCTCCTAGGAGGCCGGTGATTTCGTGCAACATACCGCTGAGTTCCACCCATTTCTCAATGAGAGAAACCTCACAGAAAAGATCCATGGGCAACGTTTTGCCCTCCACCAGGGGATGAAAATCCGCGCCAGTTCGGCATTTTCACGGAATCAGCTTTCTTTTCTGAATGAAAATGCCGCCGATCGGGGTGTGACAGCGGTTTTTTCACCAGCCATCTAGAGCGTAGATAAGAAAACGGTTTATTGATGGGGGAGAGGAGAGAATGGATATCGAGTTGCGGAAACTGCTGAAAAATAAAAATCTTTATATCAGCACAGCCTGCCTGCTGCTGCTTGTCATCGGCGCTGTCGTGTTGGGAGTGAAAGATTATCGTGAAAATGTGCAGTTGCTTGAACGAATTTACCACGACAATCCCAATGTTTTCGCCTTGGCATCGCCTCACCTTGAATGGGTTGGCCTAGGAGGCTTCCACTTTAACGTACTCTCATCTCTATATTACTTCCTTTTCCCGCTATTGTTGTCGATCCCATTGGTGGATTCGATGGATCGTGAACGAAAGAGCGGAAATGTTCATTATCAATTGACACGGATGGGAAGAGGAGCTTATTACCGAAGGAAGTTTATGTTTACCTATATCAGCGCTTTTTTCTTGTTCCTCCTTCCTCTTGTGCTGGGAGTTGTGCTGGTGAATCTGTTGACGAATCATTGGGATTATTCGAGCTATTCCCAAGCATATCGGCAATTGATCGCTGGGACGCTGCCGTTGCCGGACAACTCATTTGCGGGAGAAAAGAAAACGCTTTTTTCATCTTTGCTGGAGATTTCCCCTTATTGGTATGCACTCGTTTATTATGTAATCGGGGGGCTATTTGCCAGCGGTTACGTCTGCCTTGGTTTAGGATGTTCCTTGTTGTTGAAAAATCGGTATTTGATTACGTTGATGCCACAAATCATTTATATGCTTTGTTGGGCGGTGCTGACCATCATCGGCCAACTTGCTTGGGATCCGTTTAATTTTTTACTTCCTTCACAACCAGTAGAAGGATTGTCCTATTGGAAAATGGCCATCGTGTTTGTCCTCCAATTGTTGATCGCGGTAGGGGTATTTTCGTATGGAGTGAAGAAAAGTGAAGATGTTCTGTAAACAGAGTGTTTTTTTCATTTGGCAAGATGTAACGTTGCATCGAACCGTCATCAAGACCGTTCTAGGCGTCATTGCCTTGTTGATGTTTGCAGCCGTCCTGCCGTGGGGATCAATCACGATTGGCAAATGGCATAGTCTAAAAGAGTTTATCTTGCTCTATCGGTATGAATTTTTCCATCTGCCTGCGTTTTTATTTCTTTTAGGTTCAATGTTGCGAACCAATACGTGGATGATCCTAAGAAGATACCGCACCCGGGGACAGATTGGGATGCATAAAGCGCTGCTCGTCCTCGCCTTAGCTGTCTGTATGTCTCTTTGGGTTGTCGCAGTAGGCGGATTATGTACAACGTTGGTGAAATATATCATATATCCCAACATAAAGAACGTCCATGCGGCTTTTTTATACGTGCCATATCGTGGGGACAAAAGCTCGCTCCTTTATTTTCTTATTACGTATTTTTTGCTCACAGCGATATTCGGGTTGATGTTTGTGTGGCTAACCGATTTTTGGGCGAACCGTTTTTTCAGCGTCGTAACGGTTATCACACTGGCCATATTGGATATGTTCACCTTCAAGATGATACCGTACGTATTTTACATCAGTGAGAGAGTGTCTCCCGTTTGGACAATCCTAGTTTTCGTTTTGATGATGTTGCTGTTGATCCATATGATTCGGTTTTCGTCAAACAACAAAAACTACTATGTTCAGGATGATCTTTTATGAAACGAATGGATTTGGAGTTTACTCTCATCAAAATGGAGTTCAAAAAAATGATGATGACCTGCCTTTTGTTCCCGCTGTTGGGCACTATGATGTCCATCAGGTCAGAGGCGTTTTCTTCCCAACACCTATCGGAGTTATTCGCCCGCTTATTCGGAGCGGTGACGATCTCAAATTGGATGTATTGGCTGATGTTTTGTTTCGGCTATGTGGTGTTGCTCCAAATCGTTTGGAAAAAACGTGATCAATATTTTGAACATACACTGTTCATTTTGTTAAGGGATACGACGTCGTACACGATAGCTAGGCTGCTGGCAGCTGTTCCGTTTACATTGGTGTATGTATTGGCGGCGTTTTTGATCGCTAGCGTTTTCGGTCTCTTTGTGTCGCATATGGCGGTTTCGTTTGACCGTTCGTTAGTGGTCATGTTCATTTGCATTGCTGTGAATTTGTATTGGCATGCCAGCGTGTGGATGTGTTTAAAGGTACACGCGACGAATCATTTGGCTAATGCCGTCATTCTCGCTTTGTTTTTTATAGGTGTGAAGCAGCCGATGGCTTTCGTTCCCTTATACTACAGCATGGTCGATCATTTGCGGGGCGGTCTTATCGTGTGGTCGGCTCTGTTTGTGGAACTCTTGTTGATGGGTCTGTTCGGGTATTGGACGGTCAAAAGAGTGAAGAACGCGGATTATATCTAGGAGGGGTTCGATATGAAGGCGATCGTCTTGTCCAATGTTTCCAAAACGATAAAAGGAAGAGAAGTGTTGCGCCATATCAACTTGGAATTGGAAAAAGGAAAGATTTATGGATTCGTCGGGCCGAACGGATCGGGGAAAACGATGTTATTCCGAGTCATCAGTGGATTGGTGAAGCCGTCCACCGGCACGGTGGCGGTATTTGGCCAGACGTTGCACCAAGATGTATCCTTTCCGAGCGATATTTCTGTTTTATTGGAAAAACCAGGTTTCCTTGAACAATACTCAGGATTCGATAATTTGCATTTTTTAGCCATGATTCAAAACAAAATCGGCGAGCGCGAGGTAAAAGAGGCAATGGAGCGGGTAGGGTTGGATCCGCATGATAAAAGGCCGGTGAAAGCCTACTCTCTTGGAATGCGACAAAGACTGGCTATCGCACAGTGCATCATGGAGAAGCCGCAGTTGATGCTGCTCGACGAACCGATGAATGCGTTGGATGAAAAATCAGTGGATCAAGTGTACCAAATGATTCGGGAAGAAAACAAAAGAGGATGCACCATTTTGTTGACGTCTCACAACAAGGTGGACATCCAGTCATTATGCCACGAAGTGTATGCAATGAATGAAGGAATGATTACCGGGATGACCCATATTGCCTCAGAATGACCGTCATGGGTGTCATGTCGAAATTCGCGAATATGGGGGAGCAAAAGATGAACAAAAAGAAAATTTTAGTTATCGATGACGAAGAAGACATTTGCTGTACAATCAAACAATATTTGGAGCTTCATCATTATCAGGTAGAAACGGCCCACAGCGGGATGGAAGCGTTGAAAGCAATGAACGAACATGTTGATTTAATTTTGCTCGATATCATGATGGAAGGCATTGATGGGATGGAACTGTGCACCATCATTCGCGATCGGGTGGATTGTCCCATTTTATTTGTCAGCGCCAAAGCGATGGAGGAAGATAAGGTTCAAGCGTTGGCGATCGGTGGGGATGATTACATCACCAAACCGTTCAGCTTAAAGGAGTTAAAGGCGCGAATTGATTCCCATTTACGAAGGGAAGAACGGATTCGTTCAAACGAGAGATATCTTTTGAGTTCGAAACATATCACGATCGATCTTTTGGCTAACGAAGTCTTTTGTAAAGGAAAGAAATTACCGTTAACAAAAAAAGAATATGAGATTGTGAAGCTGTTAATGCTCAATAAAAAGGTCGTTTTCTCCAAAGAAAGAATCTTTGAACGAGTATGGGGGATTGACTCCGACAGCCAGTTAGACACTGTTACAGAAAGCATTAAAAATATTCGCAAGAAAATCAAGGCCGTCGACCCGGACACATCTTATATTCAAACATTATATGGGCTCGGTTATAAATGGGATGTGACCGATGAAAAAGGATAAAACGATTAAACGAGATTTTTATTTGTTAGTTGTGAAAGTCGTGTTGGCAACGGCAATCTCTTCGGTCGTTACTTATTTATGCTTAATCTACTTGATTATTACATTAGCCACGAACGATGTGGTGAAACCGACCAATTATTTCGTCAAAGATTTGGATTTGATAGAAAAAAAGATAAAAGAAAACGAAGAGGCGATTTTCAAGGGGAGATTCATTCCCATCCATCGTTACAGTGAAAAGATACAGGGAGAAGTTGTAGACATCAGCGGTAAGCATCTGTATGGTGATCGAGAAATTATAGACGATCAAGTGGATATTAGTCAATCGATCAACCGTGAGATTGTAAAAGGAAGCTATGTGTATCGGTTCATTCCCTTGAAGCATGATAACGCCATTCAGGCGGTATATGTGTTGAAAGCACCTTTTGGGTTTATCATTAACAATCAAAAGCGCTTGGAACCTGTGTTCATTTATGCTGCGTTGCTGATTTCTCCATTGCTCTTTTTTATTGTCTATTTGATTTTCTTTACATCTAGGCTGTACCAATCATTGTTTCACAATATCAAATTGTTGCTCGCGGCGTCTGATCACATTGCCAGCGGGAATTTTGATTTTCACGTCTCGGGGTTGAAAAGAAAAGAGTTTATGAAAATCCAGAATTCCTTTAATGCCATGATCAGTGCGTTGAAAGAAATGGTGGAACGTTTAGCAAAGACCGATGACGAACGAAAAATGATGGTGTCATCGATCGCGCATGATATTCGAACGCCAGTAACGGTCATCCAAGGCCAAATTGATTTGATTCAAGATTTGAGAAAGTCGGACCGCTTTGATGTCACGCCCCACTTAGAGATCATTCGTAAAAACTGTGGAAAGATGACCATGTTGACGGATAATTTGTCGTTGCTCTATAAAGTGGAGAAGAGCCACTTCTTATTGAACGCAAAAGAAGTGGATGTAAAGCAAATGCTTGATGAGAAGAAACGAGAGCTCTCAACCATGGTTTCTCGTCAACCATCGCTAGCGATTTGCTTTGATGTGAATTTGCAACGATCGTCTTATGTGCTTGATGAAGCAATGGTCATGAGAGTGTTGGACAATATTTTATACAACAGTTTGAGGTTTACAAAAAGCGGAGAAATTACGTTGGAAGTGCATGATGAAGAAGAGGGGAATGCGTGCAAAATTTATTTTCGCTGTTCAGACACAGGAACGGGGTTTAAAGAAAACGATACGTCTTTGTTGTTCCAGCCTTTTTATCAAGATAAGCAGTATAAACATCATGTCGGATTGGGGCTGTATATTGCGAAACAAATCGTCAATCATCATGGTGGGGACATTTGGGCGTACAACAATGACAAAGGCGGCGCAACGGTTGAATTTTATATTAAGGAGCTGTCTCTTGATCATTTTAGGACCTTCCCGCCGTTGTAGAAGTGGAGGATGCAGCTAGGGGGCCTCCCTAGCTGCGATCGTTTGGCGGTTATTTCCTTTTGGCGATGAGAAATTGATGGTTCACCGTAACGGCCACTTCTTCCTCCGGGTTTACGCCTTTGATGCTGTATACCCAACCAAAGTTCAAATGAGTTCGTTTTTCGTCTTTTTGGTCGGGAATGATTTCGATTTTTCGCAGCTCCTTTTTGCTCAAAATGCGGTGATGTTCATTGATTGTAATCGTCTCCGCTACTTTTCCGATCGGTTTGTTCAAGTGCTGTCGATCGACTTTGGCAGCTTGAATCACGTAGATTCGGCCTTGGTAGCGAATTTCTTGCAAATTGTCCTTGTTCAGCTCGTATTTTGGCAATTGTCGGTCGATCTCCATATTTTGTGTGGCGGTCTTTTTTAAGTCGCTGATCACGGAACAGCCTCCGATAAAGAAAATACCGATCCATATGACGAGCAAAATGGAATGTTTCATCGTTTGCCCTCCTTACATTTCCCTGACGAGGGAGAAATGTCATTCGTGCGGTTTGTTTCCTTCCCAACGCTGAAACCAGATGGAACCGATGACGGTTGCGATGAGAAAGCTTAGAAGAGCATAGGCCGTTCCCTCCCGCAATGATAGGGAATACGAATGCAACAACAGCTCCCCTACGGCTTGCTTGATTTCGGGCATTGACAGAAGGGGGAGTTGGGAAAGACGCACAGCCCATGTCCAAGGGACATACATCCAAATGTGGTCGCCTAACGATGTTGCCCCGAGCAGAGCAGCAATGAGAAATCCACCGCTTCCTACGGCGATCGAGGCTCCCATTCCAAAGGCAAAGCTGATGAACAGATGCAAGGAAAAAAGAAAAAGGGAGCCCACGATGGAGAGCGCCGCTCCTTGCAAAAAGACGTGTTCATGAATGGGTGCCACTTTGAGCACGTATTTCATGCCCAAGAGCATGAGCAGCGTCGCGAGCAAGATGTCCGCGCCTGCTAGAAAGATCAGCAGCGTGAGCTTGCCAATATACGATTTCATTTTGGATACAGGGCCGGTCAAGATGTTCATGAAACTTCCTGCTTTTTCTTCTTGATAGGCCATCAGCCCGGTCAGCAGGGAGATGATGATCGGCAAGGAAACGGTCATCACTTCAAAAAATGCTTCGTATATTTTCGTTTCTAGGAACATGATGGTGTGATAGTGTGAAAAATACCACACCATCAAAAGCGAATAACTGATTGGCGTGATGATCATCATCAGCCGAATCGCGGTGCGTTTCGTTTTGAGCCATTCGGAGGACAGAAGGCGTAGAAACGACATGTCAATACACTTCCTTTCGCGCAAACCAAACGGCGGTTAGAAAAGATAAGAGCAGAAACATGGCAAGAGCCATCGCTAAGCCGATGGGAATGACCGAAGGATCCGAGAGCGGATCCCCTGTTTTCAAGGGAACCCCGTTAGGATGAACCCCGACGATCGGGCACATCAACCTCATGCCCCAACTCCATGGAATGAACAGCCAATAAGGCGTTGTTGCTGCGATCACTCCCACAGCGAGGCCAATGACGCTGACAATGATCGAAACGACGATCCCAAACCGTTCGGCCACAAACAATCCGATTGGGATATACGATAAAGAGGTCAACCAAATGACCAAGCCGGCGCATCCAGCGACCACAGCGGATGAAAGGCTGCTAGGTACCAACCATTTCAATAAAACAAGCAAGATGATCAGTTCCACGGTAGAAAGCAACAGATAATAGGCGACGACGGCGATTTTGCTCCACCATAGACCTGTTATGCTAATATCGAGACAGCGTAACGCTTTATCGTTTCCCGACTTTTTCTCTCTCATGATTGACAAGGAAGCGATCAACGCGGTGCCAATCGGAACGAAAATCAATGGCCACCAATTGAACACCGTGTATTCAAAATAGTTGTGTGCCGAATTCATGGCCGGCATAGTAATGACGGCGTATAGGATAAAGAAAAGCGGGGCAATAAACACCAATTTCTTCGCAAATGTTCGTTGATACTTTAAACGTTCTGATTCGAACATATTGAGCATCGTCTCCATCCTCCCTCACTGTTTGCTCACTACATCAATAAACAGTTTTTCGAGATCTTGGCTCTCGTCGATTTTCCCTTCATACATGAGTTTCCCGTTTTGGATAATGCCAATATAATCCGCTAATTGTTTCACTTCGGACAAAATATGGCTCGATAAAATGACAGTGATTCCGTTTTGTGTAAAGGATCGAATCAGCTTTCGCAAGTCTTGTATGCCTAATGGATCCAATCCATTGGTTGGTTCGTCAAGGATGAGCAGTTGGGGATGATGCAAAAGAGCTTTGGCGATTCCCAACCTTTGCTTCATCCCAAGAGAAAATTGCGCGGCTTTCTTTTTCCCAGTGTTTTCTAAACCGACAAGATGCAAAACTTCCCGGATGCGCGACTCGGGCAGCCCGAGTAATTTGGCGTAAACAAGCAAGTTTTCATGAGCGGTTAAATTGCCGTAAAGAGCAGGAGATTCGATCAGCGCACCGATATGTTTTAAGTCTTTCCGGCTCCAAGGATGGCCGTTGATCACGATTTCCCCTTTCGTAGGACGCAAAAGCCCTGTCAATATCTTTAAAAGCGTGGACTTTCCGGCTCCGTTTGGTCCGAGCAAGCCATACACAGTATGTTTTTGAACTTTCATGGACACATCATCAACAGCGAGTTGTTTTCCGAACATTTTGCTTACATGATGGGTTTCTAACATATACTTTTCCATGTTCATTCTCCTTTCATTATCGGGACACGCTAGGCGGTTTTAGGCTGATATCAGCGCAACGATAAGGCGGTTCCCGTACGGTTTCCATATTAATCACTTCATCTAATGTTTTTATAAGAAAAGGGCACATGGCTGATGTTTTTTTTTTCGGATTGGCTCTATGAGGAAAAACGAGGATATGGGAGAGATCGACGAAGCAAAAGCAGGTTTTATCGTTCTCAATTTGGCATAATGAACGTGAATTTAACAAAGCGATAAAATGGTTAAAAGCGGAAGGACTAAAAAGTAATCCAAAAACAGGTGCTGGTATTGAAATGGATTCACTCAACCTAAAAATCGACGGAAAGGGCGTTCACTTGTGAGCGTCCCGTTTTTTTTTTTTGAGTCCAACCGTTTCGCGGGAAGATTCCCCCAAAAGTAGCATCGACATCAGTGGGCGATGAAGAACAAGGGATCATTATAAATTTCAATTCGTTTGAAGAAGGAACTCCGCGAGTTTTGTTGTAATTCCTCTATTGGGGTGAAAGGATGGAAAAAGAAATCATTCGCTTTTTAATCGAACATCCGGAAGTCATCGAAAAATTACAAAATGGTACGGTGAGCTTGATCGGCTTAAGTGAGTTAGAGGTAAAAGCGGTTGTAAGGGTATTTAGTGAATCGACGGAACCGCTCGGATATTGGAAGTAGATAACGATGAGTCGAATGGTCATGGTAATGGTTGTTGCTTTGATGGTAGCACTATATTTAACCATTTTAAATGTTAGACATCCATTGATCGGTATGGAGGTGGTAGAAAATAACAATGGTGATGTTATTGTTAACGATATTTACGAGTTTGGTTGGGCAAAAAAACATGGTATTCATCTTCATGATCAAGTGTTGAAAGTGGATGGAAAGCCCCCGCTCTCCCATTTTACTGTCCGGAAATACAAAACAATTGAACAAGCGAAAACAATAACGATTCAGAGAGAAAAGCAAATCCAAACATTGACGGTTGACGATCGATCGCATGGAGCGAAACAATGGCTATATTATATTGCCTTGCCATTGGGTTTTTTTCTATTCGCTGTTAGTTTAAGCATGTTTTTGCTTCGTCTACGGCTGAATGACCAATCGGCGACCGTCCTCATTTACTTTTTATTGCTGGCGGGGCTTTGTTATATCAGTGCCAGCTTATCAGCGAAATATGTACCGTTTGGGCGTTACATGTTTAACGCTATATTTTTACAATTGCCTGCTGTCTTTCTGCATTTCATTTATCATTATTTTGAAAGAGAAAAGAAAGGATGGTTTACGAAAAAAATCGTTCTTTCTCTTTATAGTTTTAACTTCGTTGCCTTCGTTATTTCTTTATCTCATTTACTAAGTGAAGCGGAAGTTCTATTGGCGACATTCCTTATCAATATAGGTACCATTCTTGCTTTGTTAGGAAAAGGATGGGTTTATCTTAATAAAGATGAACAGCAACATACAGTCAAAGGTTTGCTTTTGTCCATAGGGTTATCTGCCGCGCCATTTGTTTTATTTTATAGTCTCCCGGTTCTAATCATTGGAAAATGGGTACTACCAGCCGAATTAACCGTTATTTCGCTTTTTGTGTTGCCATCCGTCTTTCTTTATTTGATTTGTACGGATCGGCTATTTCGATTGCCGTTTTCTATCAATCGCTTTGTGTACTATGCTTTTTTATCATTACTTCCAGCTTTTCTTGTTACGTTGCTTTATGCCAAATTTGTCAATGAAGCGAGGAGACTTGTTGAACTCGCTTTGTTGTTTTTACTGATTTATGGAATAAATATCCTTGCTCTCTATTCAAAAGGATATTTCGATCGAACATTAAGGACGAAGTTATACGTACAAAAAGACTGTTATCAAGAAAGTATCTATCGGATCGGTGAAACATTAAAAAAACAGAAAAACATGCGGGAAGTGATCCAATGCCTAGAAAAAGAGGTAAGAGAAGTATTAGATATAGAGAATCTAGCTTTTGTACAAGCGATCAGAAGTATGCAAGCCCCGTTTCATTGCGATGAAAAAGAGTGGACGAAGTTAACCAAAAAGATGGATAGACAACCACTTTCGATTGGAAAACTGATTGAAAATAAGCGTTTGTTTGCGGTTTTTGTAGGTTCATTCCGCCAAAGTCCTTTACTATTAATCGGAAAAAAGAAACATCCTATTCCATTCCGGTCAGAACAAAAAGATTGGTTATCCACCATTGTCTATTATGCCAGCGTCACGATGGAAAATATGGTAAAAGTAGAGGATTTGATAAAAGAGCTCAACCATGTAAAGCAAAGACGTAATTCTGTTTGGCTCACTCGTTTGATCTTTCAATGGTCGGAAAAGGAACGAAGAAAGTTAGCCATTGACTTGCACGATACGATTCTTCAAGATTTAATTGTTTTAAAACGGAAAGTGGAGAGCTTGCGCTTTCAAAATATGCGTGTGGAAGAAATGAAAAAGCAGCTAAACTACATTGAAGAAGAAATCGTAGATATGATTGATGTAACAAGAGAGATATGCCATGAATTAAGACCGCCATTTTTGAGTCAAATCGGATTAGAGGAAGCGATCGTACAGTTAATCCAACGATTCCAATTACGTGCGAATATAAAAATCGAATGGAATGTTCATTTATCAGCCAAATTGGAGGAAGAACGGGAGCTTGCTATTTATCGGATGATCCAAGAATTATTAAACAATGCGATGAAACATTCGCAGGCGTCGTATATTCAACTCACATTGGAGGTCCAAAATGAGGAGGTTCAACTTCATTATGTTGACAATGGTATAGGTATAGACATGGAAAAATTAAATCATTGTGATGGAAAGCTTGGTTTGTTTGGCATCAAAGAGCGCGTGCAAGGCTTAGGTGGAACATTCAAGATGACGTCACAACTAGGTAAGGGGCTGGATATACGGATTGCCATTCCATTATAGGTATGGGAAGGAGAAAAAGGACTCGATGATTCACATTTTGGTTGTCGATGATCATCGCCTTGTTGGTGAAGGAACAAAGAATATGCTTGAGAGTGAACAAGATTTTCAAGTAGAACTTGTGACATCTGGCACAGAAGCGGAACAGATGATGGAACAACAAACTTATGATGTGTATTTGCTTGATTGGCGTATGCCAGATATGAACGGTATCGAATTAAGTAAACGAATTCTCCAAAAACAACCGAATGCGAAAATTGTCATCTATACCGGATATGATGTTGCTCCTTTTTTGAATTATTTGATTGAATCAGGCATTACAGGTTTTGTCAGTAAAACGGCAACGAGCGAGCAATTGATTACAGCGATTCGTTGTGCGTTAAGAGATGAAGCGGTCATTCCTGTGCATTTACTGCGCCAACTGCATCTTTGCGAAGTCAAGGCCAAGATGGAAGAAAATGAAGAACATGTTGCGCTGAGTCAGTTCGAGCAAGAAATATTATTCGAGGTGGCCAACGGTTTAAGCAATAAAGATATTGCTAAAAAACACTATATAAGCCAACGAAGTGTAGAACGGCATCTATCGCGCATTTTCACAAAGCTGCATGTATCTTCGAGGGTAGAAGCCGTGGAAAAAGCCAAACAACTAGGGTTCATTCCAGAGCTCCATATGTTAACGCCTTCATCGGATCGGTGAGGGCGTTTTCTTTTTTGGGGTCTGCTATCTCGTGTCGGTATTCCGCCACAAAATGGCGGGGTTCCGACACAGGTTGGCGGTGAGGAGGAAAGAAAATGGATGTATAATTAGGATGAGTAAGAATAATTTTAAAAAAGTGTGTGAGATAAAAGAACGCAAGAGCCATTTTTGATTACATAAAAATTATAAGGAGTATTGGCCGCGAAGCGCACCCTAGGTCTGTAAGATATCCACAAAACTGAAAAAGGATGTAAGGGATTTTGTCGAAAAATATTTTTTTGACACCCCTGAGAGGCCGCAAAGCCTTGATACATCAATATTTATAGAGGGAGGAGCAGGATATGACTGAAACTGTAAACGAACAACGGCACAGAGGATTAAAACAAGTGTTTGCAGTAAGCATTGGGCTTTTTCTAGTGTTTTTAGATAGTACTGTAGTAAATATTGCAATTCCTAATATTATTGATGATTACAAAATCGACCTGAGCAAAGCCTCATGGATCATAAACGGGTTTGTTCTTACACTTGCAGTATTATTAGTTACTCTCGGTAAAATGGCTGATATGTTAGGGCGTGTTCGCACTTTTTTGTGGGGAGTCATCATTTTTGCAGTTAGCTCGTTTTTATGTGGAATTGCACCGACGGTAGATTCTCTTATTATTTTTCGAATTTTGCAAGGAATAGGCGGAGCAATGGTCATCCCTACAAGTATGACGCTAGTTAGAACAGCTGTTCCTCCAGAAAAAATGGGATTAGCAATGGGTATTTGGGGAGCTGTAGGTGCTATGGCGGTTGCTATCGGCCCGAGCTTAGGAGGACTTATTACAGAGTATATTCACTGGAGATGGGTGTTTTATATTAATGTCCCCATTGTGTTATTGGCATTTCCGTTCATATATCTTGCTATTCGAGTACAAAATGAACCCATTCATAAGTTTAAACTCGATCCATTGGGGATTTTGTTGATGAGTTTGAGTTTGTTTTTTCTTACGTATGCCATTTTGCAAGGGGAAGAAATTGGATGGACATCTTATAAAATCGTTCTTTATTTCCTAATTAGCGTTATGAGCGGAGCCCTATTTCTTTTTGTTGAAACAAAAGTAAAAAAACCTATTCTCGATTTTTCTATTTTTAGGAATCGTTTGTATGTTTCAGGGTTAGTTTCGAATTTCCTCGGTGGCATATTATTAATGGGAACATTAATTTTACTTCCTATATTTCTCATTCGAGTGAAGGAATTTAGTACATTAGAAGCTTCATTTGCAATTACCCCCCTTTCCGGAGTTATGCTTATCGTAGCACCAATTATTGGGAGAGTAATTGATAAAATTGGTTATCTTATTCCTATGGTAATAGGATATATCATAAGTGTAATGGGGTTGATCTTGCTTATCAATATTGATACGGATATAAGTGTTTTACATATGGTTTCATTTCTTGCTATTTTAGGAACAGGTTTAGGGATTATTATGATTACTAGTGTGACAGTATGCACGGCCGCCGTTTCCCAAACTCAAATTTCTTTAAGTTCAGGTATTTTTGCGATGGTTCGGAATATGGGGGGAGCGGTTGGAGTAGCTTTGTTTGTGTCTTTAACATTAAGCTTTCTAAATCATTATTCCGCTAACGTAGTCGATGAAGGAGTAATGATCGTAAAAAAATCAAACATTCCTGAAGAGGTGAAAAATTCTATTCAGGAAGTTTTAATGAAACAAAGAGATACTTTTTTTGAGGAAAAAAATAACGATAAATTGTTGAAACTAGATAAGGGAAGTACGCAATTACTTGCGAAAAATATTGAAAAAGAGATGCTCGCAAAGATTCCAAATGGAACGCCAATGTCTCCAGAAATGCAAAAGAAAATCGAAGAACAAGTGAAGCAACAGTTGATCAATATAGACAAAAACATTGCTAACATAAAAAAACAAATAGAAGACATATCGAAAGAATATGTAGCAAAATCCATGGCAAAAGCATTTTTCAGCGGGATTATTTTGTGTTTTCTTTCGAGTTTATCGTTGCCTTTCTTGTCTAAAAAGTTTTCGTTAAGCCATAGTAGAGAAGTCGATATATGAGTGGTAATTTCATTACTCATTGATCACATTAAGCTAATCGCCAATCCGGAGAATCAGTCTTTTTTGTTTCGATGGATGATCCCATTTGCCAAAAAACGAAGTCTTCGTCACGGGCTGCCCGCGCCATTCAAGGGTGTGATTGGCACTACTCGCACAAAGATCATCCATCCGTCTGGGGGCATTCGCTCGTTTGGCGGATGGTGCATACCTTCTCGCAAACGTTTCCGTTCGCCTTTCGTTTGTATGACAAGACAACGGGAAGAAGCAAAATCGACCAAGCGATCGAGATGCTTTCTTCGCTCAAAGAAAAGTGGACTCGGCCGATGTGCGTGGTATCCGTCCCAAGCGCTCATCGAAGCCTGCCTGAAACAAGGATTCCATGTCATCGG
>NZ_LQYX01000079.1:0-6375 GCF_001587475.1 Geobacillus sp. B4113_201601 | reverse complement strand
GAACCGGATTCTCTACCCGAAAGGCATCGCCATTCAAGCGAAGGAGTTTGCCCGCTATATCGAGCCCAACGACACCTGCCTCGTCACGGTGGGGAAGGAGCGTGAGCGTGTCTACGGCTGCGAAGGCGCGCCCAACGGTCTTGATGACGCGGTGATGCGGCTGGCTTGGAAGGCGGATGAACCAATGACGCCGGACCATCTCCATGTCGTCTTGAGCACCGACCGGGAGCTAGGCGATGAAGAGATCTTGCGTTACTATGCCCAGCGCTGGACGATCGAATGCTTTTTCCGGCAGGCCAAAGACCAGCTGAAGTCAGATGGTACCGTGTTCGTCACATTCGGGCGGTGAAACGGTATGGGGCAGTGGTGCTGTTCGCCTGCATATACAGCATCGCGGCATCTCAACAAGACCTCTCTTCCGGACTGGAGCTTCTTCGGTCTCGGAAAGGACACAGCATCGTCGAGTTCATCGATGGCGCCTCAAAGCAAGAGATTCCATTGATGTGATCAAAAAACTGCTCCATGTCGCCTGAGGGGTCCCCTGTTTGTCTCTTAGGGTATGGAAATTACTGCAATGAAAATTTCTCATCTACAGTAATAAAGACATTGCCAAAAAACATCACATAAGCCAACGAAGCGTGGAAAGACACTTATCGCGCATTTTCACAAAGCTGCGTGTATCTTCGAGGGTAGAAGCCGTGGAAAAAGCAAAACAATTAGGGTTCATTCCAGAGCATCATATGTTGTTAACGCCTTCATCGGATCGGTGAGGGCGTTTTCTTTTTTGGGGTCCGCTATCTCGTGTCGGTATTCCGCCAAAAAATGGCGGGGTTCCGACACAGGTTGGCGGTGAAAAGAAAAGGAGGTGGAGATATAATTGAGATGAAGTAAAACATGTTTATTATGGATGATTTTGTATTAAATAAATAAAGAAGCCGTAGGCATAATGGACAATGAAATGGTTACATACGAGTGAAAAAAAGAGTCTCCTTTTTCTTCTTAACATCAATGGTTGTTCTACGAAAACCATTGTCACCGAACGACTTTCTATCATTTCCTAGAAGCTGTTTTACGAAATTCAGCATGTTTGCCATTTAACGATGGTAAAAAGAAGAAAGGTGAAATATTTTATGACAAAGCTTAAAGAGATGAGAAAAAAGCCAATAACTGGATTGATTGTAATTGCGATGGCAGTGTTTATTGATATGCTTCTGTATAGCATCGTTGTTCCGATCGTGCCTTTTTACACTTCTAAATTTGATGCTTCCCAAACAGTTATTGGCATACTAATCGGCTGTTATGCGTTTTCTTTTTTGATCGCTACTCCTATATTAGGAGGAATCTCTGACAAGTTTGGTAGACGAGGAGTCATGCTGTGGGGGCTGGTAGTTCTTTTAGCAAGCACGTTACTATTTGCTTTTGCAAATAGTATGTTGCTGCTCATTGTTGCTAGATTGCTTCAAGGTGTTGCGGCAGCGGCGACATGGACTGCGGGACTGGCGTTGATTACAGATATGTATCCGCCTGCTAAAAGGGGAAAGGCTTTAGGAGCCGTACTTTTTTTGGTAGGGGCAGCGGCTGGTTTTGTCTTAACGCCGACTTTGCCGGAATTAGCGAATTCTGTTGATCGTTTAGGTGGGGGGGCGTATGCTACTGCATTTGCTGTTTTTAATATGGCCTATTCTGTAGGGATGATAATCGGTCCGATTGTAGGAGGAGGACTGGCTGATTTATTTGGTATATCAACAGCGCTTTATATCATGTGTTTTGTTTTAGTAGGCTATAGTCTATCTTCTAGACTTGTAAAACATGAAAGAAAAGCTACATATGTCAATAATAAAATGGAATGAATAATTAAAATCTTTGTTTTCATAAGTGTTTATAAAAAAGAAGGGGGTTAGGGGGATATAATATGGATATATTTACAAAATGTTATAAATGGGACGTAGCTAAAAAGCTACAATTAAATGGAACTTATCCTTACCCGTGGTGCTAGTTGAGCGCTGACGCTCAACTAGCACCACGGGTTATATCTATATAATAAAAACAACCCGGCATGGCGGAACTGGGCTCTGATTTCTCTTGTGTTGACTTTTTGTTCCGGATTGCAAGCCATTGCATTTTGGGCTTTTAGCAAGGATTTTGACATCACTTGGTGGGCCGTCAATTTGTATTTAATGATCTATCCATTATTTTTTATTAGAACTTTCATTGCCGCAAAGAAATAAGGATTGTCTGTGAAGGGTCATGATTTATCAGGATCGTTGGTGAAATGCTATTATGATACTCTTTCAAGCATTTTTAGAATAAAGGAGTGCTGTTCATGTATTTTCTAATTTGGGGCTTTCTTGTTTGGCTAGGAGCAACCATAATTTTCCGGTTTTTTGGACATTTTTTCTTCAACCCAGAAAATGCTTTGCTTCTTCTGTTATCCTATCTGCTTGTTGTTCCACTCATTTTTTTATTAACTTATCCTCTATACAAACTTAAAGGTTTAAAAAAAGATGAGCGTTTAAAAGCTGCTATGTTTATCGCGCTTCCCGGCATGTTCATTGATACGATTGTATTAGTTATCTTTCCAGAAGTATTTACTAATTTACTAGTGGAATCTGATCGATATTTTGGTTCTTGGTTATTATGGGCATATAGTTTAATTTTAATAACCGGGCTTTCCCCGAGAAAAGAGTAAAGAACTGTAGATGAGCAAATTCACTAACATAAATTTACAACCAAACAAAAAAGGAGACATGAACCCAGCTCCTTGAGTAAAATAGATGTGCTCAAACCCATTCACACAAGGAGGTTCATGGCTTAGGAATCGATGAGCACATCATCAAGGAATCCACAAGTTTTTCATGACGCTGGGATTGGCGCTTGATTTCTCGAAACCGGTCATCAAGCATCTGGTTCATCTTGTCGACGCCTTGACGACCAAGGGATGTTTGGGAACGTTGACCGATGTCCATCACTGGAGTTTTCATCCCAACCATCGAACCATACTCAGCCATTTTTTCACGAAAAGCCCTTGGGATGAAGAGACGTTGCTTCGCAAACTCCAGCCATGGATCCTTCAGCGCAGCAAGCGAATGGCCAAAAGGGAGAATCAACCCCTTTTTGTTTCGATGGATGATCCCATTTGCCAAAAAACGAAGTCTTCGTCACGGGCTGCCCGCGCCATTCAAGGGTGTGATTGGCACTACTCGCACAACGATCATCCATCCGTCTGGGGGCATTCGCTCGTTTCACGGATGGTGCACACCTTCACCCAAGCGTTTCCGTTCGCCTTTCGTCTGTATGACAAGACAACGGGAAGAAGCAAGATCGACCTAGCGATCGAGATGCTTTCTTCGCTCAAGAGGAAGCGGTCTCAGCCGGTGTATGTGCTCATGGATTTCTGGTATCCGTGTTGCCATTTTTCCAGCTGCACTACTGGCTGTTTTGCTTATATGCATAGTAACAGAAGCGCTCGTTTCTTTTGTTGATAAAAAATGGGAATTTAAATGGGATTGGGCGGTTGTTTTAGGGATCGCAACGATTACGTCGCTTCCTTTTTATCCATCCTTTGTCTTTGTAGTCCCCATTTATATGGGAGCAATGGGATATTATGCAGGAAGACGACTATGTGCTAAATGGCGTTACGATGAAGGAAACGGATGAGTTTGAGCCGGAGTGTTCAAATCGCCCGAGTGGTAAAGGTCATTTGGAGGTGGATGCTAAGAACTGGAATACAAGCAAAGAATAAAGGAGTTGAAGCAGTAAATGATTCGAAAAACCGTCACGGTTATTCCTTTTGTCATGGTAGCTTGTCTCAAGACTTGGGATCATGTCTATGGAAATTTTCCTGGCATATCGGTCTGGATTGTGTTCATTCATATTTGTCTCAATCTATTGCCCATCTTTGTGTTTGTATGCTGGAGTGTGTCCAAGGTGCGGCAATGGAGTGGGATGAATATGGTGATTCACGCTTGCTTTTATGTTTATTTGTTTTTTGTTTTGTATTATACGGTTTTATATATTCCTTATTGGCGCTTTATGACCCAACCAGTGCTGCCGCTAGAGGAACAGGTGTTTCCTCATTATAATTTCATCCCGTTGAAAACGATTTTGGAAACTAGCATTACTCCTGTGAATATTTGGGGAAACATCTTGTTGTTGCTTCCGTTGGGCATCTTTGTTCCTTTGATTCATCCTTATTTTGCACGTATCAAACCGTTTCTTCTCTTTGCCCTGCTCGTTTCGAGCGGCATTGAATCCGTTCAATTTTTGACAGCGTTGATGGATGGAAAATTTGCTGAATATCCTAGCGAACGAAGCTTTGATGTTGATGATATCATTTTGAACGTGAGTGGAGCGGTTATCGGGTTTAGTCTGTACCAATTATGGGGGCGCATGAAAAGCTTGATTTCTCGATCACACCGCTCGTCACCGAACCGTTGAGGGTATACATGCAGTCATCACGTTGTTTGGGGGTGTCAATGATCACTTTCTTTATCGATGAAGTCAAACATCAAAGTATCGATATAGGGGATATGGACCGCTATCATTTTGAGTTTCTTCAGCCGATTTTGGAACATAAACGCTTTGTCTTCCTTGGGGAGAGCAGCCATTGCGTCAAAGAATACAGTCTAGCAAAAGTAAGCCTGATTAAATATCTTCATGAAGAATTGGGGTTTCATGTACTTGCCTTTGAAAGCGAATTGGGGCCATGTATGATCGGCGATTATCTATCTGATCAACTTGATTCTAAACGTTTCATGGTGGGCACCATTGGACGTGCGTGGCAAAATGAATTTGTCCTTGGATTATTTGACTATATGAAAAAAATGAAGCAGGAGCGGCCGCTGTATTTTACTGGTGTGGATGTTTATCAAGGAAAAAAGGAGAATTTGTTTTCGGAATTCCTCGAGTCTTATTTAACGGGTCCGACCAAACAGAAGTTTGTCGATTTTGAAAAGCGGGCGATCGAGGTTTTGATTGCAGCCGATAAACGGAAAATCAAGCGTTCAATGCGCCAAAATATAAGGGAAGAGATGGAAAGTAAGGGCATGGAATTGATTGAGGAACTCAAACAGCATTGTTTTCCGGACAGCAAGATTTATAAAATTGTCCTCCGTACGATGGAAAATAGAGTAAATTACTTGAAAGCAAATTTAGAAAAAAGTTTCTCGAAACTTTTTGAGTATCGGGATGCATTAATGGCAAAAAACCTAGAATTTTTAGCGCAGGAAATATACCCAAATGAAAAATTTATCATTTGGGCACATAACATGCATATTAGCAAAAATACTTCCGCCAAGCGCCTGTCTGCCTATAAATCGTTTGTGGAAAACCTCTCCCAAACGATTAAGGAGAAAAGTTTTGTATTGGGGTTGTATGCAAAGGAAGGCAAAATGTTGGATTATACAGGTAAGGAATATCCAATAAAAAAAATGAATAAAAAACATTTGGAAAGCCTTCTTGACCATTCCCCTTATCAAAATAGTTTTATTCAGTGCAATGGAAACTGGGCACAGAAAAAGTGGCGGGCCTATGAGGGCGGAGGAATGCCTACTTCCTTTGTACCTGCACAACAATATGATGGGATTTTATTTTTTAAATCTGTTTCCCCGGCTTACTTTTTTGACGTTTCTGAGACGACCGAGAGAGGAAAGAAGCCAAAGGGCTGATCACAGCCCTTTGGGTGTCACTTTCTTTTCCACTTTTCGTAGCAGCCAGTCGAAGGCAATCGCCAATATGGCGGCTGGGATGGCGCCGGCGAGAATCAAGTTTTTGTCGGCGATGCGCAGGCCGCGATCGATCAAGTCACCAAGCCCCCCGGCGCCGATAAACGTCGCCAAGGCGGCGACGCCGATCGTCAGCACTGTCGCGGTGCGTACGCCGGCCATAATGACGGGAAGCGAGAGGGGAAGCTCGACCATCCATAAAATTTGCCGCGATGTCATCCCCATCCCTCGTCCGGCATCAACGAGCGCCGGGTCGACGCCAAGAATGCCAGTGTACGTGTTGCGCAAAATCGGAAGCAAGGCATAAAGCGTCAAGGCGATGATCGCCGGCAGTTTGCCGATGCCGAAAATCGGCAACATAAACCCAAGCAGCGCCAAACTCGGAATCGTTTGGATGATGGCGGCGATGCCGATGATCGGCTCGGCGAGTTTGCGATATCGCGTCAACACGACGCCAATCGGCACGGCCACCGCGATGGCAATGCCCATGGCAATCGCGGATAGCAGTACGTGCTCTTGAAAAGCGATCCAAATCTCTTCTCGTCGTTCAATAAACGTTCGCAATAATTCCATTGTATCCCTCCCTCTAGAAATGTTGATTTATCAAGGCTTTTCGGCCCCTCAGGGGTGTCCAAAAAATATTTTTCGACAA
>NZ_LQYX01000019.1:0-57375 GCF_001587475.1 Geobacillus sp. B4113_201601 | reverse complement strand
TGTCGAAAAATATTTTTTGGACACCCCTGAGGGGCCGAAAAGCCTTGATAAATCAACATTTCTAGAGGGAGGAGAACCATGAACCAGCGCCTCGTTTACGTCGTATCCGACTCCGGCGGGGAAACGGCCGAGCTTGTCGTCAAAGCGGCGGCGAGCCAGTTTTACGCCTCTTCCATCCAAGTGAAGCGCGTGCCGTATGTCGAGGATAAAACGACGCTCGCGGAAGTTGTCGCCTTGGCGAAAATGAACCGCGCCATTATCGCGTTTACGCTCGTCGTTCCGGAGATGCGCGAATTTTTGCTCGCCGAAGCGGCGCGCGAAGGGGTCGTCGCCTACGATATCATCGGTCCGCTCATTGAAAAGATGAGCGGTTTGTTCGGGTTGACGCCTAGGTACGAGCCGGGCCAGGTGCGCGTGCTTGATGAAGATTACTTCAAAAAAATCGAGGCGATCGAATTTGCGGTCAAATACGATGACGGCCGCGATCCGCGCGGCATTTTGCGCGCCGACATTGTGCTCATCGGCGTGTCGCGCACATCGAAAACGCCGCTGTCGCAATATTTGGCCCACAAGCGGCTGAAAGTGGCGAACGTGCCGATCGTTCCAGAGGTCGAGCCGCCGGAGCAGCTGTTTCAAGTCGGGGCGGACAAATGTTTCGGCTTGAAAATCAGCCCGGACAAACTGCTGTCCATCCGCCGCGAGCGGCTGAAATCGCTCGGTTTGAACGACCAAGCCATTTATGCGAACATGGACCGGATTAAAGAAGAGCTCGCCTATTTTGATGAGGTCGTGAAAAAAATCGGTTGCGATGTCATTGATGTGACGAACAAAGCAGTAGAGGAAACGGCAAGCATCATTCTAAAAACGTTCAAGCGTTAACAGCTCGCCATCCGCACGATTTCCTGTCGGTGATCGTGCGTTTTTTTATGGCATCTTTTCAACGCTTGTATTATAATAAAAAATTGCGAGAAAAAATGGCTCGTCGAGGTTTAGAGCGAGGATGAGACGAGTAAACTATTGATAGCTGTTTGTCAAGGGAAACCGACAAAAGATTTTCGACAAAGTTGTCGATGGTTCGCCAAAAAAAGCAGGATTTTTTGACGGGGGTGTAGAATAGTAGGGGGGAAGCCGACCCTTGTTCGCCTCCGGCTGTCCGGTGTCCCAAAAACGAAAAGAAAAAAGGGCTCTTCACCAAAAGTTGCACTTGGTTTTTCCATTACACATCTTGCTTATGCATCCACGAAAGAACAGGAAACCAATCATGTTTTGCTTACACCTGTTCGAAAAGTGCACCATCTGTCAAGTACACGTTGTGGTGATGAACCGAAAAAAGTGAAATTTTCTTTTTCTTGCTGAAATATAATATATCGAGTACATCGTTGGGCTGCGCCGCTGCCGTCGGCGCGCCCTTGGCAGTCTAGGGCGGTCGGCCGGGCTCATTCACTTGGCGGGCAAGGGGCGAACCTAGGGGGCTGGTGATTTGGTGCAAAATACTACTGATTCCATACATTTCTCAGTTAGAGAAACCTTGCAGAATCAGTTTTCTTTTCGGTGAAAATGCCGAACTGACGCAGGATTTTCATCCCCGGGTGGAGGGCAGATCACGCTATCCATGGACTTTTTCTGAATGAAAATGCTGCTGATCGGTGTGTGACATCGGTTTTTCACCGGCCTTCCAGAGATGTTGAAAAAATTTGTCGAAACAAAAAGGGAAATCGGCTTGCCGCCGAGAATAAATACGATGCGAGGTTGTTCGTATGGGACATCGCATTCCCGAAGAGACGATTGAGGCCATTCGCCGAGGTGTTGATATCGTGGATGTCATCGGCGAGTACGTGCAGTTAAAAAAGCAAGGTCGCAACTATTTTGGCTTATGCCCGTTTCACGGGGAGAAGACGCCGTCGTTTTCCGTTTCCCCGGAAAAACAAATTTTCCACTGCTTCGGTTGCGGGGCAGGCGGAAACGTCTTTACGTTTTTAATGGACATCGAGGGCCTTTCGTTTGTGGAAGCGGCGAAACGGCTTGCCGTCAAGGCTGGTGTTGATTTGTCCTCCTATGATGAGAACGTTGGCGAAGGGGCGGACGGCCCGGCTAGCGAAGCGAAGGCGATGATGGAAGCACACGCGCTGTTGAAGCGCTTTTACCATCATTTGCTTGTCCATACAAAAGAAGGACAAGCCGCGCTCGACGCTTTACAAGCGCGCGGATGGACGATGGACACGATCGAGCGGTTTGAGATCGGCTATGCGCCCGATGTGCCTGACGCAGCCGCCAAGCTGCTCGAAAGCCGCGCTTTTTCGCTCGTATTGATGGAAAAGGCGGGCCTGTTGCTGAAACGAGAAGACGGGCGGTATGTCGACCGTTTCCGGAATCGGGTGATGTTTCCGATTCATGACCATCGGGGCGCAACGGTCGGGTTTTCCGGCCGCTCGCTTGGAGAAGGGCAGCCAAAGTACATCAATAGCCCGGAAACGCCGATTTTCCGCAAAGGGACGCTTTTCTATTTCTTTCACGAGGCGCGTGTGCCGATTCGAAAGCGCCAAGAAGCGCTGCTTGTGGAAGGGTTTGCCGATGTCATTTCCGCCGTGCAGGCGGGCGTTGATTACGTGGTGGCGGCGATGGGAACGTCGCTCACCGAGGAGCAGGCTCGCCTGTTGCGCCGCCATGCGGAGACGGTCACGATTTGCTATGACGGCGACCGCGCTGGAATGGACGCGGCTTGGCGGGCCGCCGAACAGCTGAGCGCGCTCGGCTGCCAAATCAAGGTGGCCTCGCTTCCGGATGGGCTTGATCCGGATGAATATATACGCGTTTACGGCGCGGACCGCTTCGTTGGCGAAATCGCCGCCGCAAGGCCGCTGATGGCGTTTAAACTGGAGCGGCTGCGGCACGGCAAAAACTTGCAGGAAGAAGGCGATCGGCTCC
Source organism: Geobacillus sp. B4113_201601 (assembly GCF_001587475.1). NCBI lineage: Bacteria > Bacillati > Bacillota > Bacilli > Caryophanales > Anoxybacillaceae > Geobacillus > Geobacillus sp. B4113_201601. The sequence goes on along the minus strand of NZ_LQYX01000019.1, from coordinate 54,450 downwards.
GTTATATCGAGGAGGCGCTCCGGGAAATCAGCAAGCTGTCAAGCCCGGTCGAAAAAGATTATTACGTGCGCCAGCTCGCGGAGGAGTTTTCGTTGTCGCTGTCTGCGCTTTACGAGCAGCTCTCCCACCATAAGCGCGAGCAGCCTAAGCCGCCGGAAGCCGACGCTGGCCGGACGGAGGCGCGGCCGGCGCTGGCGAAAAAACTGCTGCCCGCCTTTCAAAACGCCGAGCGTCTGCTGCTTGCCCATATGATGCGGAGCCGCGACGTGGCGCTCATCGTGCAAGAGCAGGTCGGCGGACGGTTTAATCTCGAGGAGCATCAAGCGCTGGCCGCTTACATTTACGCCTTTTACGAGGAAGGGCACGAGGCCGACCCAAGCGCCATTTTGTCCCGGCTGCCGGGCGAATTGCGGCCGCTCGCAAGCGAACTGTCGCTTTTGCCGGTGGCCGATGAGGTTTCGGAGCGCGAGCTTGCCGATTGCATTCGGCATGTGTTGAATCGCCCGAAATGGTTAATGCTAAAGGAAAAAGAGCAAGAACAAACGGAAGCGGAGCGAAGAAAAGATTTTTTGACAGCCGCCCGCATCGCCAAAGAAATGATTGAAATGAAAAAAATGTTATCTTCTTCATAACATGTGGTATGAGTTTTTAAAGGAGGTAATGAAATGGCTGAAAAACCAGCCCAATCCAAACAGGCTGAAGCTGCCGGCGAATCGCTCGAGCAAGTCAAAGAGCAGCTCGCTGAGCTGGGGAAAAAGCGGGGCATTCTCACCTACGAGGAGATTGCTGAGCGGCTGTCCGGATTCGATTTGGACTCCGACCAGATGGACGAATATTATGAATACCTTGCTGACCAAGGCATTGAAGTCATCAGCGAATCTGGGTTGGAGGCGGACCCGGATCTTGACGAGCTGGAGAAAGAGGAGGAGTTTGATTTAAACGATTTGTCCGTTCCCCCTGGCGTCAAAATCAACGACCCGGTGCGCATGTATTTAAAAGAAATCGGCCGCGTTCCCCTTTTGTCAGCCGAAGAGGAAATCGAGCTGGCCAAGCGGATCGAGCAAGGCGATGAGGAAGCGAAGCGCCGGTTGACAGAAGCCAACCTCCGCCTTGTCGTCAGCATCGCCAAACGGTATGTCGGCCGCGGTATGCTCTTTCTCGATCTGATCCAAGAAGGGAACATGGGCTTAATCAAGGCGGTCGAAAAGTTTGACTACCGAAAAGGCTATAAATTCAGCACGTACGCGACTTGGTGGATCCGGCAAGCCATCACGAGGGCGATCGCCGATCAGGCGCGAACGATCCGCATCCCCGTTCATATGGTGGAAACGATCAATAAATTGATTCGCGTCCAACGGCAGCTGCTGCAAGATCTCGGCCGCGAACCAACGCCGGAAGAAATCGCCGAAGAAATGGATTTGACGCCGGAGAAAGTGCGGGAAATTTTAAAAATCGCCCAAGAGCCCGTGTCGCTGGAAACGCCGATCGGTGAAGAGGACGACTCGCATCTTGGCGACTTCATCGAAGACCAAGACGCCACCTCGCCCTCGGAACACGCCGCTTACGAGCTGTTAAAAGAGCAGCTGGAAGATGTGCTCGACACGTTGACCGACCGCGAGGAAAACGTGCTCCGTCTCCGCTTTGGTCTTGACGACGGAAGGACGCGAACGCTCGAAGAAGTCGGCAAAGTGTTCGGTGTGACGCGCGAGCGTATCCGGCAAATCGAAGCGAAAGCGTTGCGCAAGCTGCGTCATCCAAGCCGCAGCAAACGGTTGAAAGACTTTTTGGAATGACCGGTTTTTTCGATAGTTTACTTCTTCATGAAGTAAACTATTTTTTTCTCTCATGTTTAAGAAAGGTGAGCGACCGATGAATCGGCAACGACGGGAAATCATTATCCGAGAAATTGAATATTGGAAACGCTCGCGGCTTTTGCCGGAACAGTATTGCGATTACTTGCTGGCGCTCTACACCGAAGGCGGCGTTCGCCCGCGCGGTCGCCAATGGCGCAGCTCGCTCGCCGTCGCTCTTTGTCTTCTCCTTCCAGCTGCTGCTCTTGTCATTTATTTTACTGAATTGTCATTCGTTTTGCAAACGCTCCTTTTTGCCCTTTTTTTGGCGATCTGTCTTTTTCTCGGTTGGCGATGGCGGCGCGAGCGTCTGCTGTTCCATGTTCCGCTCATCGCCGGCGCTTGGCTGCTGCTCGTTGCGTCCGTTGCCGGGAGCGAACGGTATTTTCCCGGGCAAGGGGGAATGCTGGCGGCTGTTGTGCTTGGAAACTGCGCGCTCTGGCTGGGGGTCGGGCGGTTGTTTCGCATCCCTTATCTGTCGGTTGCCGCCGCGCTTGGCGCGCTGCTTGTCGTCGTGATCGCTTGGTGGCGCTGAATGTGGGCCGTTTTCCTTTTCAAAACTTAGGGCTTTTCCTTGTCCCGCATTTACAGTAAAATAAAATTGTTTGCAGCGCTTTTCATCATACATATAGGGAGGGAAAAAGATGAACCGCAATCCGCTCATCCCGTTTTTCATCATCATGGCGTTCGGGATTGTGCTGACGTTCGTCTTGTCGTTTAAAGGGCTAGGCGATGCAAAGGAGATGGCGAAAGAGAAAAAAGGCGGCGAAAAAACAGAGCAAACGGCTGAATTCAATCCGGAGCAGTTTTTCAAACAAACGTGCGCCGGCTGTCACGGGCAAAACTATGAAGGTGGTGTAGGGCCGTCCTTAAAAGGAGTCGGCGGCCGGTTGTCGACCGATCAGATTAAAGCGGTTTTGCAAAATGGACGCGGCCAGATGCCGCCAGGACTTGTGCCACCTGAACATATCGATGCCATGGCCAAATGGCTGTCCGGCCTGAAATAATGGCGATTGCATCCCTTTGCTTTTGGCAAAGGGATCTTTGCTTTGTACAATAAAAGCACAAGGAATGGAAGGGAGGGAAACGCAGCCCGCCATCGCGGAAAGATGGTGGAGAGCCGGTTGCATCGAAAGCCATGAATGAATATCGTCTATCCAAACGGCTGGAAACGGTCGCTTCCTTCATTCCAAGGGGGGCGGTGCTTGCCGATATTGGTTCGGATCATGCCTATTTGCCTTGCTACGCTTGTTTGCACGGCTATGCGACCAAGGCCGTTGCCGGCGAGGTGGCGGATGGGCCGCTGCGCTCAGCCCGGCAGCAGGTGGAAACGTGCGGCCTTTCTGACCGGATTTCGGTGCGCAAGGGCGACGGTCTTTCGGTCATTGCTCCCCGCGAAGTCGATTGCATTACGATCGCCGGCATGGGCGGAGCGTTGATCGCTCGCATTTTGTCCGACGGAAAAGAAAAGCTTTCCGGCGTGAAGCGGCTTATTTTGCAGCCGAACGTCGGCGCTGAACGAGTTCGCCGCTGGCTGCTCGAACATGATTGGGAGTTGATCGCCGAGCGCATTTTGGAAGAGGACGGGCACATTTATGAAGTGTTGGTCGCTGAACGCGGCGAGGCCGAGCGGCCATACCGCCATTTGGAAGCCGAACTGCTGCTCGGGCCATTTTTGCTTCGGGAAAACAATGACGTGTTTCGGGAAAAATGGCAACAGGAGCTTCGCCATTGGAAGCAAATCGCCGCTGATTTGGCGGCCAACGGGCAAAGCGAAGCAGCGGCAAGGAAACGGCGCGAACTGGAGCGAAAAATTCGTTTGGTCGAGGAGGTGCTGCCATGAGTCGTGTTCCGTACGGCTACGAAATCGTTCAGCTCATCGAGCAGCTGGCCCCGAAACAGCTGGCGATGAAGGACGATCCGATCGGCTTGCAAATCGGCACGCTCAACAAGCCGGTCAAAAAAGTGATGGTTGCCTTGGATGTGCTCGAAGAAGTCGTGGCTGAAGCCGCGAACGAGCAGGTCGATTTAATCATTGCCCATCATCCGCCGCTTTATCGCCCGCTCAAGCGGCTGCTGACCGATGACGGGCATGGGCGGATGATCGCCGCCTGTCTCAACCATGATATTGCCGTGTACGCTGCCCATACGAATTTGGACGTGGCCGCTGGCGGTGTGAACGATTGGCTCGCCGAGGCGCTCGGTCTCCACCATCCGACCGTGTTGGTGCCGACCTATATCGAGCCGCTCAAAAAACTCGTCGTGTACGTGCCGGTGACGCACGCTGAAGCGGTGCGCAAGGCGATAGGCGATGCCGGCGCCGGCCATATCGGCCGTTACAGCCATTGCACATTCAACAGCCGCGGCATCGGGACGTTTTTGCCGGAGGAAGGGGCTCAGCCGTTTATTGGGGCGCAAGGGCGGCTTGAGGAAGTCGAAGAAGTGCGCATCGAAACGATTGTGCCGGCTGCGTTGGAACGGGAAGTGGTACAGGCGATGCTGGCCGTTCACCCGTACGAGGAAGTCGCGTACGATCTTTACCCGCTTGACAATGAAGGCCGTCGCTTTGGGCTTGGCCGCATCGGCCGCCTGCCGCAGCCGATGACGCTGCGCGCATTGGCTGAGCGGGTAAAGACGGTGTTTTCGGTTCCGGCGGTGCGCGTTGTCGGCCGGCTTGACGATGTCGTGCAAACGGTCGCAGTGCTCGGCGGGGATGGGAATAAGTTTGTTGCCGCCGCCGCATCGGCCGGGGCGGACGTATACGTGACAGGGGACGTATATTACCACACCGCCCATGACGCCCAAGCGCTCGGCCTTCGCCTCATTGATCCCGGACATCATATCGAAAACATCATGAAAGAAGGTGTAGCTCGATACTTGACCGCCGAGCTCGCCAAACGTCAATGGGACGTGGAAGTGTTCGCTTCTCGCGTTCACACCGATCCGTTTCAGTTCGTATGAACGGCCGATAAAAAGGCTGTCTTGGACGCGCGGTTTTCTCGCTTGTCCAAGGCAGCCTTTTCAAACAGCGGTTACTGTTCTTTTTTTGTTTTCACTTTCGGCAAGATTTTTTGCAGCGGCACTTTCCGTTCCCGTTTCCATGTCGATGGGTCGTTCGGGTCAAACTGCTCCAAAAAGTCGATCACTTCTTTCGTAATCGGCGTCGGAGTGGAAGCGCCGGCGGTGACGGCGACTTTTTTCGCCGTTTTAATCCAGTCGATGTCGATCTCGGTCACATCGGCGACGCGATACGCTTTCGTGCCGGCGATTTCTTCCGACACTTGGGCAAGGCGGTTCGAGTTGTTGCTGCGCGGATCGCCGACAACGATCGTCACATCGGCTTCTTTGGCCTGTTCGGCGACCGCTTCTTGCCGGAGTTGGGTCGCGAGACAAATTTCTTTATGCATTTCCACATGAGGATATTTCTCTTTCACTTTCGCCATGATGTCGGCGACGTCCCATTGGCTCATCGTCGTTTGGTTCGTCACCATCAGGCGTTCGTTGGCAAGCGACAGCCGTTCGACATCTTCGACCGTTTCAACGAGATGGATGCGTTTCGGGTTGATGCCGACCGCCCCCTCCGGCTCCGGATGCCCTTTTTTGCCGATATAGATGATATCGTAGCCGTCGGCGAGCTTTTGTTCGATAAGCTGATGGGTTTTCGTCACATCCGGGCAGGTGGCGTCAATCGTGACGAGCCCTTTTTCCAGCGCTCGTTTTTTTACTTCCGGCGACACGCCATGGGCTGTGAAAATGACCGTGCCGTGGTCGATTTTTTCTAAAATTTCCAATCGATTTTCCCCATCTAGCGTGATGATCCCTTCTTCGGCAAACGCGTCTGTGACGTGTTTATTGTGAACGATCATGCCAAGAATATAAATCGGACGCGGCAATGACGCATCCAGCGCCGCGTTGCGGGCGATGACCATGGCGTCGACGACTCCGTAACAATACCCGCGCGGGGTAATTTTAATCACTTCCATTGCATTCCCTCCCTGCCGCCGGTCATGCGGCGGTTGTTCATCTTCATTATATCGGAGGGCGGGAAGGAAGACAAAGAATAACCGCCCCATGGTGCCGACCTTGGGGCGGATCGAGGTTAGATATTCGATTTTGGCATCAAGGTCGGAAGCGGCCTGCTTCTTTGATTTGCCACTTTTCTAGGAGGGCGGTGATTTAGTACAAAATACTGCAATTCCATCTATTTATCAGTTAGAAAAGCCTAGCGAAATCAGCCTTCTTTTTTGGCGATATGTCGCTGATTTGCTCGTGGCAGCCGTTTTTCATCGGCCCTCTAGGAGGACGGCGATTTCGTGTCAACTTCTGCTGATTCCATTCGTTTCTCAATTAGAGAAGCCTAGCGGAATCAACTTTCTTTTCTGAATGAACATGCCGTCGATCGGGGTGTGGCAGCGGTTTTTCACCCCCCTTCTAGGTTCGCTATCCAATGTTGGCGCCGAGGGGGTTCCCCGTTTGCGATGGTTCAGCTGAAAATGGATCAGTTTAGATATACAATTTTGGTGTCGAGGGCCGCGGCGCGGTTGATGGCGGCCGTTTTTGCGGCTCATCGTCCGCCGCCTTGGGGACGGGGCGCTTTTTTTGTTTCGCTGCCGCCGGTTTTGGCGCGCTGTCTTTTGTCGCGCTCTCCGTCTTGGCCTCGCTTTCGTCTTCAGCGGCCGGCTTCAGCTCCCGAAAAATGCGGATCATGGCCGGAAGATTGCGGATGAGCGGACCGTATTGCTGGACCATCGGCATCACGTTTTGGGCGATGCCGAGCATTTTTTGCACGTTGTTCAACATGCCGATCAATCCGCCGCCCGTGTTGGTCGCTGCCGCTGTAGGGGCGGTGCCTGGCAGCGTTGGCAGCCCCCACAAAGACGAAGAAACAGTCGGCGTCTGTGCGCGCGAAAAGAGGCGGGTCAATAGGTTGCCGGGGCCGTTCGGGCGAAGCGGCGCCGCTGGCATCCGGGTGAAAGGGAACGGCGGCCCGCCGGCAAACGGGGACGGCATTACCGGGGGGCGTCCGTATCTCATGGCTGTCATGTCGGTCTCCTCCTTTCAATCTCAATCGTGCGGATGAACAAATGTCCTCGTTCTAACCTATGCGCGCGGGAAAGGAAAGGTTTTTCGTTGACTACCCCTTGAGTTGCGGCCGGCGGCAGACATTCGCTATAATGGTGAAGCGAACAAAGGGCGTACGCAAAGAAGGGAGTGATGTGAAATGGCCGAGACACTATTTTCCCGTTTCCCGTTTCAGCCGTTTCTGATCGAAGCGATCAACGCGCTTCGCTTTTATCAGCCGACGGAAATTCAAGAGCGCGTGATTCCCAAGGTATTGCGCGGCGAAAGCATGGTCGGACAGTCGCAAACCGGAACGGGGAAAACGCACGCCTATTTATTGCCGATCATAGAGAAGATCGACCCGAAGCGCGCCGAGGTGCAAGCGGTGATCACCGCACCGACCCGCGAGCTGGCGACGCAAATTTACCACGAAACGCTGAAAATAACAAAGTTTTGTCCAAAAGATCGCATGATTGTCGCCCGCTGTCTCATCGGGGGGACGGATAAACAAAAAGCGCTCGAAAAGCTTCATGTGCCTCCGCATATCGTCATCGGTACGCCGGGCCGCATCAACGATTTTATTCGCGAACAGGCGCTTGATGTGCACACCGCTCGCATCCTTGTGGTCGACGAGGCGGATTTGATGCTCGATCTCGGGTTTCTCGTCGACGTCGATCAAATTGCCGCGCGGATGCCGAAAGAGCTGCAAATGCTCGTCTTTTCGGCGACGATCCCGGAAAAGCTGCGACCGTTTTTGAAAAAATATATGGAAAATCCAACCTTTGTCCATGTCGCTCCGAAGCAGGTTGCCAACGAGCAGATCGAACACGTGCTCATTCCGCTGCGCGGACGGGACAAGGTAACGCTTCTTTATGACGTATTGGTCAGCTCCAATCCGTATTTGGCCATCGTGTTTGCCAATACGCGAAAGATGGCGGATGACATCGCCGACCGTCTCGCGGAACAAGGGCTGAAAGTAGGCGTCCTCCATGGGGATTTGACGCCGCGCGAACGGAAAAAGATGATGAGCCAAATCCGTGACTTAGCGTTTCAGTACGTCGTCGCCACCGACCTAGCAGCGCGCGGCATTGATATCGAAGGCGTCAGCCACGTCATCAATTATGAGCTGCCGGAGGACTTGTCGTTTTATATCCATCGAGCTGGGCGGACGGCGCGCGCCGGTTATAGCGGGGTGGCGATGACGATTTATGAGCCGTCCGATCAAGACGCCATCGCCCGGTTGGAAAAAATGGGTATCGCCTTTGTCCATCGCGATCTCGTGCGCGGGGAGTGGAAGGAGCTGCCCCCATGGAATCGGCGGAGCAAGCGGGCGGACGAAAAGCGCGATGAGCTGGCGCTGCTTGTTGACAAGATGAAAAAAGCGAAGCGAGTCAAGCCCGGCTATAAGAAAAAGCTGCGCGCCGAGCTAGAGAAGAAAAGGAAGCGGTTGGGGCGCTTCAAACAGTCATAGCCGGCGCGGACAGAAAAGGGAGAGAATGACAAATGGTAAAAATCGGATCACACGTGTCCATGAGCGGAAAAAAAATGTTGCTTGCCGCCAGTGAGGAGGCGGCATCGTATGGCGCGAACACGTTTATGATTTACACCGGAGCGCCGCAAAACACAAGGCGCAAAGCGATTGAAGAGCTCAATATCGAAGCCGGGCGCGCGCACATGAAAGCGCACGGCATTGAGGACATTGTCGTCCATGCTCCGTATATTATCAACATTGGCAATACGGTCAATGCCGATACGTTTGCGCTCGGTGTTGAGTTTTTGCGCGCCGAGATCGAGCGGACGGAAGCCATCGGCGCAAAACAGCTCGTCCTCCATCCGGGCGCCCACGTCGGCGCTGGCGTGGAAGCCGGGCTTCGGCAAATCATCCGCGGGCTGAACGAAGTGTTGACGCGCGAGCAGACGGTGGAGATCGCCCTTGAAACGATGGCCGGCAAAGGGTCGGAATGCGGGCGCACGTTTGAGGAGCTCGCTTATATTATTGACGGCGTCACGCACAATGACAAACTGTCTGTCTGCTTTGACACGTGCCATACGCATGACGCCGGCTACGACATCGTCAACGATTTCGACGGCGTTCTGGCTGAGTTTGATCGGATCATCGGACTGGAGCGGCTCAAAGTGCTGCACATCAATGACAGCAAAAACCCGCGCGGAAGCCAAAAAGACCGCCACGAAAACATCGGTTTTGGCTACATCGGGTTTGCCGCGCTCAACTACATCGTCCATCATCCGCAGCTTTCCTCGATTCCGAAAATTTTAGAGACGCCTTACGTCGGCGAAGATAAAACCAACAAAAAGCCACCGTACAAGCATGAAATCGCCATGCTGCGCACACAGGCATTCGATGCCCAGCTTCTTGAAAAAATCATGGCTGAAGGGCAATAAAAAAGGGCGTTTCGCCCTTTTTTACTTTTTTTTCATAAATTGCAAAAATAGTTCGTTCGCTTTCCTAGCGATCTCGGGTGACGTAATTTTGGCCAACTCGCGCACCCACTTTTTCCGTTCTTGCGGGTCAAAGACGTTAATGTCATTCGTGCGGGCGAGATCGAGAATGGTTTGCGCTTGTTTGATCGTAATCGCCAAACCGTAACGATGGCTGTAGGCAACGAGCTCCTCAGGAGTGATCGTTTTCAGCTTTTGCCTGACAAGTTGGTGATACACATTCATCGCAGCCGCCTCCTTGCTTCTGCTCCCATCATATGACGTGAATGGAAAAGACGTGTATGGTATAATAAAAAAGGTTCTTCTTCAGCGCCGGTGCCTTGAAGGCTGGTGAAAAACCGCTGCTTCGCTTCATCAATGGGAGAGCGAGTGAAAAACAGGACCGATGCAGCAAGATGTTTCGAATTGAGAAATGACATGGTAAAGCCGCATCGACGAGTCCATCACCAGCCTCCTAGCAAACGGGAAGGGAAGCCCGACGTCCTCAAGCGTTTGACGATGCGCACAGCCCGGGTCATTTACACAGAACAGAAAGGATGGGAGAGAAGTTTGGGAGTCAAACAACATAAAAAAGAACCGTTCGGCCACGTGATGTATCGGGTGCTGATGATCGCTATCGGCGCCTCTTTGGCGGCGTTTGCCATTGAGCGGCTGCTCGTTCCGAACAAAATGATTGATGGCGGCATTATCGGTGTCTCGCTGATTTTGGATTATGTCATTCCGGACGAATGGCGGCTGCTGAATTTCGCCACGCTTGTCATCCTCTTGAACGCCCCGTTTATGTATTTCGGCTACAAGCAAATCGGCAAAACGTTCATGTTATCGACCATTTTGGGCGTCTTTGTTCTCGGCGCCACGGAACGGCTGTTTCATCATTTTTCCCCGCTGACGACCGAGCCGATTTTGGCGACCGTGTTCGGCGGTTTGGCGCTCGGGCTTGGCGTCGGGCTCGTCATCCGCCACGGAGGATCACTCGATGGAACGGAAATTTTGGGCATCCTCTTGACGAAAAAGATCCCGTTTTCTGTCGGCGAATTCGTCATGTTTGTCAATGTGTTTATTTTCGGGTGGGCGGCGTTTGTGCTCGGGATTGAATCGGCGATGTATTCGGTGATGACGTATTACATCGCTTCGAAAACGATCGATGCGGTGATCGAAGGGCTTGATGAAACAAGGGCGGCTTTTATTGTCACCGACTATTATGAAGAAATTTCCGACGCCATTTTGCATCGCTTGGGTCGCGGGACGACGAAGCTGATCGGCAAAGGTGGCTATACGGACGAGCAAAAAGAGATTATTTACGCGGTCGTGACTCGGCTCGAGGTAAGCAAGCTAAAGGCGATTGTCAATGAAATCGATCCCAACGCCTTCATCACCATTATGGCGACGCATGAAGTGCGCGGCGCTCGTTTCAAATCGGCGATTCATTGAGTTTACAAACGCGGCGCGATCGTCTATACTGGCCCATAGGGGAAAATCGTAATGATTCTGAATTGCTGAGGGAGACCAGTTATGGAACAACGGCCTGTTGTGCAAGTAGAAGATGTATCGTTTCGCTATGAAAAAGAAGACGTGCTAGAGCACATCGATTTGTCCGTGCAAAAAGGAGCGTTTTTGGGGCTCGTAGGGCCGAACGGTTCGGGGAAATCAACGCTGTTGAAATGTGTGCTCGGTTTGTTAAAGCCGACCAGCGGACGCATTTTCTTGTTCGGCGAGCCGGTCGAGTCGTTTCGGGCGTGGCAGCGGATCGGGTTTGTATCGCAAAAAGCGAACAGCTTTAACCGCGGGTTTCCGGCAACGGTGGAAGAGGTCGTGACGAGCGGATTGGCGGCGAAGCGCGGCTTGTTCCGGGCGTTGCGGCGCGAGGACTACCGGGCGGCCGAAGCGGCGCTTGCAGCGGTTGGCCTAGCGGGCTTGGCGAAGCGCAATATCGGTGAGCTGTCTGGCGGCCAGCAGCAGCGAGTCTTTATTGCCCGGGCGCTGGCGAGCGAACCGGAGTTGCTCATTTTGGATGAGCCGACCGTCGGGGTCGATGCGCGCCATGTGCAAGAGTTTTATGAGCTGCTTGGCGATTTGAACCGCCGCGGCTTAACGCTCATATTAGTGACGCATGACATCGGAACGATCACTGACCGCGTGACCCATATCGCCTGCTTGAACAAGCGCCTTTATTTTCATGGAAATACGGAAGAGTTTGCGCAGCTCGGCGATGAGGCGATTTCCCGGTTTTACGGCCATTCGCTTCGCGTTCTTTGCCACGGGCATTAACGAGAGCGGCGAAACACGGAACAGCGGTCCAGAGCCGTTCGCCCCTTTTGAATAGCAACGCTTCAAAAAACGGAATCGTTTGTTTCCACGCGGGCCCTTGGCAGGAAATGATGACGATGGAGGAATGACGGGTGTGGGAAGCCATTTGGCACTATGAGTTTTTACGCAATGCGTTTTTTGCCGGCGTTTTGCTCGGGTTTGCCGCGCCGCTGCTTGGCGTGTTTATTGTCGTGCGGCGGTTATCACTAATTGCGGATGCGTTGAGCCATGTGACGCTCGCCGGCATCGCCGCGGGGCTGTTGCTTGGAAAAACGGCAACGGCTGCGGCCGGTTGGAATCCTCTTTACATCGGAATGAGCTTTTCGGTGCTCGGCTCGTTGTTTATTGAGAAACTGCGAACCGTCTACCGTCATTATGAAGAGCTCGCCATTCCGATCATTTTATCGGCGGGCATCGGCCTTGGCGTCATATTGATTTCCATCGCCAACGGGTTTACCACCGATTTGTTTTCATATTTATTTGGCAGCGTTAGCGCTGTCAGTCGAACGGACGTGTGGACCGTGCTGGCGGTGGCGCTCGCCGTGGCGTTGGTGATTGCGGTGTTTTATAAGGAGCTGTTTCTTCTTTCGTTTGATGAAGAGTATGCCCGCGTTTCCGGCGTGCGCGTCAAGCTCATCCACTTTTTGTTTATTTTGTTGGTGGCGCTTGTCATCGCGGCGTCCATGCGCATTGTCGGCGTCCTTCTCATTTCTTCGCTGATGACGCTGCCGGTCGCGGCGAGCATCCGCGTGGCGAAAAGTTTCCGCCAAGCCATCGCTTTTTCCGTGCTGTTTGGCGAGCTGGCGGTCATCGCTGGGCTTTGGGCGGCGTATGAGCTCGACTGGGCGCCAGGCGGGACGATTGTCATGACGGCGGTCGTTCTGTTGCTTCTCGTTTTGGGCTGGAAAAGGAGGCGGCGTTGATGAACGTCAACGAAGCGCTGCAATTCATGAAAGAAAAAGGGTTCAAATATACGGAAAAACGGCGACAAATGCTCGAGCTGCTTGCCGAAAGCGACAAATATGTAACGGCGAAAGACGTGCTTGAAGCGCTTCGCCCACTTTATCCGGGCTTGAGCATGGATACGGTCTACCGCAATTTGGCGCTCTTTGCTTGGCTTGGCCTTTTGGAAATGACGGAGCTGTCCGGGGAAAAGCATTTCCGCTTTGCCTGCGACGCTCATCGCCATCATCACCACTTCATTTGCACTCGCTGCGGCAAGACGAAGGAAATTGACGCCTGCCCGATGGATCGGCTGGCTATCGAACTCGATGGGTATGAAATCGCTGATCATAAATTCGAAATTTACGGAACGTGCCCGCAGTGTCAACAACGGGGCTGACCCAAAAGGTTGTCTGCCTTCAAAATAGGCACAAAGTATGGCAGAAGCAGTCAGCACGTAGATAGCAACGAAAGAGGGTATCCCGATCCTTTTGGGACACCCTCTTGTTTTATGGGGAAGGAGAAAGGCGCCGCTCGATTTCGCGCTTCGCTTGGAGCCAGTTGCGGACGCGGATGACGTTTTCCGGAAGCGGTCCTTGGTTGTAAGGGGTGTCAAACAAAATGACCGGGATGCCGCATTGTTCGGCGATGGCGCAAGCGTTGTCGTAGTTGTCTTCGAAAAAGGCGGCGAGCTGGTAACGGCGGACGGCGTCAAGTTTATCGTGCGAGCCGAGCAGTTCAATATGATGGTAATGAACGCCATGCCGCTGGAACCAGCGCTCGGTAAGCTTGTGCAAATGACGGCCGCGCGCGCTGATGTAGTACAGTTCATACCGGTCTTTCCAGCTGTCGATCACTTCGAGGGCGTAGCGAGCGAGCGGAGCCCGCTCATAAATGTCTGCCTCGTTTTCTTCAAGCCAACGGTCCATTTCCTCGTCCGTCACCCCATACAGCGGAGCTAAATGATATTGAGTAATATCGGTGAAGGCCAGCGGCTTGCCAAACGCCTCATTTAAATAAGGAATGAAGGTAGTTGGGCATGTCACAGTGCCGTCGATGTCAAGACCGAGCCGTTGTTTCATCGCTATATCCCCCTTTTAGAAAATATTCACAACGATAAAATGGCGCCGCTTTCCCATACTAAGAATGCTCCTTACTTTAGGAAAGCGAGGGAAGCATATGGCAGATGATCGCGAGCGCACGTATAATGGAAACTACGTGCAATCGATTGGAAAAGAAGAACCTGAACGCCCGTTCATGGAAGAAACCGCTGCTGAAATGGCCGAGCCGATTCGCCGCCGCGATGAGCGGGACGAAGAGCGCGCCGATGGCACCGGGCTTGGATGGCTCGCCTTGGCGTTGTCCATCATCGCTTTGTTTATTTGGCCCATTTTGTTGGGAGCGGCCGGCATCATTGTCGGTTTTATCGCGCGCCGGCGCGGAGCGGAAACGCTCGGAGCGTGGGCGATCGGGATCGGCGTCATCGCGATTCTCGTCCGCCTGTTTATTATGCCGTTTTACTCGTAAAAAAAGCAAGGGTGTCCCCGTCCAAGGGACGCCCTTTTTCGCGTTGGTCTATCGGCCGCGCTTCGGCTACTCTAGGAGGCCGGTGATTTCGTGTAAAATGTTGCTGATTCCACCCATTTCTCAATTAGAGAAACTTTGCAGAATCAGCTTTCTTTTTTGAATGAAAATGCCGTTGATTGGTATGCGACAGCGGTTTTTCACCGGCCTTCTAGGCGGGTGGTGCTGAAAGGGATGGGTTGCTTCACCGCCTTGTTTCTCAAATGGAGAACCTTTGTGGCACGGGCTTCTCGTTTCACGTCATCCGCCGTGGGCTAGGGGCGGTTGCTGTTTTTCACCAGCCTTCTAGGAGGCTGGTGATTTGATCGTGGACACGGCTTTAACCGTGTCATTTCTCAATTCGACACGCCTTGTTGCCACTCATAAGGGGACCGACCTTCTGGGAGTCCGATGATTACTCAGCGATACCGCTTTGCCATCTAGAAAAACCTTGTCGCATCGCTCCTGTTTTTCAATCATAAGGGAAGCGAACGTCGTTCACCGGCCTTCTAGACCGCCGCCTTTCAGCGCAGCTGCTTTTTCCTTTTGTTTTGCAAAATATTCCTCGGCCAGTTTGTCGACTTCTTTTTTCAGCTCTTCGACCATCTGCTCTTCCGGCACTTTGCGGACGATTTTGCCGTGGCGGAACAGCAGCCCTTCGCCGCGGGCGCCAGCGATGCCGATGTCGGCTTCGCGCGCTTCGCCCGGCCCGTTGACGGCGCAGCCGAGCACGGCGACTTTGATCGGCGCCTTGATTTTGGCGATATAATCCTCGATTTCATTGGCGATGCTGATCAAGTCGATCTCGATCCGCCCGCACGTCGGGCAGGAAATGAGCGTCGCGGCATTGGAAGCGAGCCCGAACGTTTTTAAAATTTCGCGCGCCACTTTCACCTCTTCAACCGGGTCGGCGCTTAAGGAAACGCGGATCGTATTGCCGATGCCTTTGCTTAAAATGGCCCCGAGCCCGACCGCGCTTTTAATCGTGCCGGAAAAGAGCGTCCCGGCTTCGGTAATGCCGACGTGAAGTGGATAATCAAACGTGCGCGCCGCTTTTTCATACGCTTCAATGGCGAGACGGACATCGGACGCTTTTAACGAAACGATAATATCGTGAAAATCGAGCTCCTCCAAAATGCGGATATGGTACAAGGCGCTCTCGACCATGCCGTCGGCGGTCGGATAGCCGTATTTCTCTAAAATGCGTTTCTCAAGCGACCCGGCGTTGACACCGATGCGGATCGGCACGCCGCGCTCTTTGGCGGCTTTGACGACCGCTTCCACCTTCTCGCGCCGCCCGATGTTGCCCGGGTTGATGCGAATTTTGTCAACGCCTCCCTCGATCGCCTTTAACGCCAATTTATAGTCAAAGTGGATGTCGGCGACAAGCGGAATGTTGATGCGCTTTTTGATTTCAGGGATCGCCGCGGCCGCCCGCTCATCGGGACAGGCGACGCGGACGACTTGGCAGCCGGCTTCCTCGAGCCGATGGATTTGCGCCACCGTCGCGTCGACATCGTGCGTTTTCGTTGTCGTCATGCTTTGGATGATGACTTCGTTGCTGCCGCCGATCGTCAGCGGACCGACGCGGACCGGCCGCGTTTTTGAACGATGGATGATTTCACCCACGGGAATCGCTCCTTTAACATTCAAGTCGCTTTCTGCCTTATTGTATC
The DNA here is from genome assembly GCF_001587475.1 of Geobacillus sp. B4113_201601. Classification (NCBI taxonomy): domain Bacteria; kingdom Bacillati; phylum Bacillota; class Bacilli; order Caryophanales; family Anoxybacillaceae; genus Geobacillus; species Geobacillus sp. B4113_201601. The sequence continues at coordinate 38,591 of NZ_LQYX01000019.1, read as the reverse complement.
AGTGTCGTCGCCCGTTTGACAAGCGATCTGCCGTTCAGCGGTAGATCGGCACTTTATACGTTTTCCCGATCTGTAGCGTTTGGGCGCGCTCGCCGGGATTCAGCCGCTCAAAGTCGCGGATCAGCTGTTCGAGCGGCACGGGAATCGGGCCGTTTCGTTCTTGTTCGACGATGGACAATAGTGTGTCACCGGGGCGAACGGTGACCGTTCGGTACGGAATTTTGACCGGCTTCGGTTGGACGGTTGCCGCCGTTGTTTGAGCCGGGACTGGGAAGGTTCCGATGGAAAGATCCCGGTAAACGATATAACTGGCCAACGACAGGATAAGAACGAGGATGAGTTTTTTCATGGCGCTTCCTCCGCTTGGGCGTATCCGTTGTTATCATTTGTATGCTTGTCCAAAGAAAATATGCTTTTTTGGTGCATCGGTCTGCTGCTGGCACGGGCTCCTTTACACAAACTTAACGATCGCTTTATAAGAGACTAACAATGCCACGCTACAATCAACTTGTACGCGGGACGTACGAAAACAAAACGGGGGGATTTCTGAATGTGGAGTAAACGAGTGAAATTCGGATTGGCTGCCTTGCTGATGACCGGCGCGCTGGCCGGCTGCGGGCAAACGGACAACAACAGCAGCAGCGCCGGCAGCAATGAAGGGGGCGCCAAAAAAGAGGAAACGTACTCCGGTACGATCAGCTTAGCGGGATCCACCGCGCTTCAGCCGCTGGCCGAAGAAGCGGCGAACGCGTTTATGGAAAAATATCCGGACGTGTCGATCACCGTTCAAGGCGGCGGCAGCGGCACGGGCGTGAACCAAGTGGCAGCCGGTGCTGTACAAATCGGCAACTCGGATGTGCCGGCGGCGGAAAAACTCGACGACAAATCGAAAGCGTCAGAACTCATTGACCATAAAGTGGCGGGCATCGCCTTTGCCATTGTGGTCAACGACGATGTGAAAATCGATAATTTAACAACGGAACAAATTCAAGGGATTTTCAGTGGCAAGATCAAAAACTGGAAAGAAGTCGGCGGATCGGATGAAGCTATTCACGTGATCAACCGCCCGGCATCATCGGGAACGCGGGCGACGTTTGAGAAAACGGTCATGAAAGACGTAAAAATCAACGATGCGATCGGCACGGTGCAAGATTCTAACGGAGCGGTCGAGCAGGCGATCAGTTCAACGCCGGGCGCTGTCAGCTATGTAGCGATGTCGTATTTAATCGGGGAAAAGAAAAACTTGAAGACGGTCAAGATTAACGGCGCAGAACCGACAGTGGAGAACATTCGCACGGAAAAATATCCGTTTTGGTCGTATGAATACATGATTACCAAAGGGGAAGCGAAGGATGAAGTGCGAGCGTTTATCGATTTTGTCAAGAGTGAGGAATTTGCGTCGACTGTAAAACAGATGGGCTATATTCCGATGACGGAATTGGAGTAAAGAAAGGCGAGGCCGGCTCCTTGGGCCGGCCTTTGCCCATGGAGGGGAGACACTATGCAGCCAACGTATGCAAAACGGCGACATCGCCGGCTTGAAGAATGGATGGGACGAACGTTCGCCGGCATCTGCGGCTGGCTGATCGTTTTGATTACGGTGACGATGATCGTCTTTTTAGCGGCAAAAGGGATTCAGTCCTTTACAGACAGCGGTTTGTCACTTTCTGATATGTTGCTTTCGGCGCACTGGGACCCGAACGGCACGCCGCCAAAATATGGAGCGCTCATTTTTATCGTCGGCTCGATGCTCGTTTCGCTTGGCGCTTTGTTGGTCAGTGCGCCGCTCGCGTTGGCGTTGGCGATTTTTATGAATTTCATCGCGCCGAAATGGCTCGTCTCGCTGCTCAAACCGGTGCTGGAGCTGCTTGTCGGCATTCCGTCGGTGGTGTACGGTTGGCTGGGGGTGACGCTGCTCGTTCCGCTCGTGCGCGAGTGGTTCGGAGGCTCCGGCTTTAGCCTGCTGGCCGGCATCATCGTGCTAGGCATGATGATTTTGCCAACCATTACTAGCATTGCCGCCGACGCCTTGGCCAATGTTCCGAAAGCCTATATGGAGGCGTCGTACGGGCTTGGCTCCACGCGCTGGCAGGCGATTTCCCGCGTCATCGTCCCGGCGGCGAAAACTGGGATTGCCACCGGCGTCGTTCTCGGCTTGGCGCGGGCGTTTGGTGAGGCGCTGGCTGTGCAGATGGTGATCGGCAATACGATGAGGCTGCCTTCAGGGCTTGACAGCCCGACAGCGACGTTAACGAGCATATTGACGATGGATATGGCCAATACGATCAACGGGACACCATGGAACAACGCGCTATGGACATTGGCGTTCCTGTTGCTCTTGATTTCGTTTTTCTTCATTGCTGTGATCCGGTTGGTCGGCCAAAGAAAGGAGCGATAAGATGACAGCGCGCATGATTGATAAAGTATGGACGGGCATTTTCTATGCGGTAGCTGCCGCCGTCATCGGCCTGCTCGTTTTCTTTTTCGCGGTCGTGTTGTCAAAAGGAGCGGGGTTTTGGCAGCCTGAGTTTCTGTTCGGGCGGCCGAGCAATACGCAAGCAGGCGGCGGCATCGGCCCCCAGTTGATCAATTCGTTTTATTTGCTGGGAGTGGCGTTGTTTTTGTCGGTTCCACTGTCGTTAGGAGCGGGAGTGTACTTGGCGGAATACGCCAAACAGGGGCGGATCGTCGGGATGATTCGCCTTTGTTTGGAGGCGATGGCCTCGCTGCCGTCGATTGTTGTCGGGCTGTTCGGACTGTTGGCGTTTGTCACCTTGACGGGCTGGGGCTATACGCTGCTTGGCGGGGCGCTGGCTGTCACGATCATCAATTTGCCTGGATTGACGCGCATTTGCGAAACAGCGATTTTGGATGTGCCGGCCAGCATTCGCGAGGGCAGTCTAGCCCTTGGTGCAACGCGCTGGCAGACGTTGGTTAAGGCCGTGCTTCCCGCTGCCATTCCGCAAATGGTCACCGGCGTGATTTTGGCGGCGGGGCGCATTTTCGGCGAAGCGGCGGTGTTCATCTATACCGCCGGGTTGACGACGCCGATGTTGCGGTGGGATGCCGATTGGAGCAGTTCGGCCCACCCGCTGAACGTGTTTCGGCCGGCCGAGACGCTGACCGTGCATATTTGGAAATTGAATTCGGAAGGCATTGTCCCGGACGCGAAGCTAATCGCGGCCAAATCGGCGGCGGTGTTGATGGTAGCGGTTCTGTTGTTCAATTTGGCCGCCCGGCTCACCTCTTCTTTGCTTGCCCGCCATTTTTCAGGAAGTCGGCGCGCGCGCCGTGGACCCATGAAAAGAAACAAAGCGGCGTAAACATAAAAAGCTGTCCTGCATTTGACAGGCAGCTTTTTTTATCTCTCTCGTTTCGTTGATGGCACTTCTTTGACGGCCAAAAAGAGGACGATAAAGGAAACGAGCCAATGGATTAGCGCTCCGTAGGGGACGGCCGTTTGCAGCGATTCCATGATGGTAAAAAAGACGGTTGACAGCGTAATGGCATAGGCCGACATCACCCAAGTGTGACGGTAGCGGAGCGTTTTGGCAAGCATGCCGGAAAACAGCAAGCCGAACAAGGCGAGCAGGCACACGCTGATGAATTTCCCCGCGCAGGCGAGCACATAAACAATGAGCGCCAAAAGCGGGACGAGAACCGGGAGTAGCGATTGCAAATCGCTAATAAACGCGCGCACGTCTTGATCGGTGATTCGAACATCCGGAAACGCCGCGTAGCTGTAATGCTGAGCCTGATGGCCGACAACGAGCACCGCCTCATGTCGCAACAGCGCGACGGCGTTAGGGAATCGTTCTACCTCATCAGGGATCACGCTGCCAGTGCTGTCAAAGATGATGACAAAGCCGTCTTGGTCAAGCTGAATCGGCTGAGCGGCCGGTGAGGACAGCTCTCCGTTTTCAATCGTGAAAGAGGGAAGGCTTTGATGAAGCAGAGCGCTTGCTGTCCGCACCCCCTCCGTTAACGATAAGACCCCGTAGAAAAGCGTCGGCAGCACCGAGAAAAAAGTGAGCAAAAACAGATAACCGATCGTTTTGCCGATGCCTTGGAAACGGAAACGAGCGATATCTTTTGGCGAATATAAGCTTTTCCATAGCTGGGCAAATACATTCATCATCGACACACCTCTCTTTTCCTCCCTTTCCATTGTAGCGAGGAAAGGGGAGGAATTCAACTTTGGAACGAAACAAGCGGGATATTCCCGCTTTAGTCGGAAGGGAGATAAAACGTGTCAAGCAAGGTGCGCCAATGTGACACGCGATCATTCAGCGCGTCGGCTTCGGAGCGAATGGCTGCCATGGCATGGTGCTGACCGTCCGTAAAATTCGAAATTTGCTCCATGGATGAAGCGATTTGCTGGGCTACGGTAGCAATCTCGGTAATATGTTCCCGCATGTCGCTCATTTGCCGTTCGATGGCGGCGAATGTTTCAGAAATTTGCCGCGTATGCGCCGATGAATGGGAGACCATCGTCGTGATTTCTTGAAAGGCTTGTCGGCTTTCCGTGAACGTTTTTTTCGTTTCATCGAGTTGTTGGGCGCTTTCTTTCATGGATTGCACCGCGGCCTCGATTTGGCTTTGCACATCTTGGACAATCGCCTGAATTTGCGCCAACACGAGGACGAGCAAATCGATTGAAACAATGTGCCAACTTTGGTAAGCTAGTCTCAAACGGACGTCGTCTTGTCCGTCTACATAAACCGTAAAAGGAGGAGATTGTATGCCATTTGAACTGCCAGCATTGCCGTATCCGTACGATGCGCTTGAGCCGCACATTGACAAAGAAACGATGAACATTCACCACACGAAGCACCATAACACGTACGTCACCAACTTGAATGCGGCGTTGGAAGGGCATGCCGATTTGCAAAACAAATCGCTCGAAGAACTGCTCAGCAATTTGGAAGCCCTTCCGGAAAGCATCCGCACCGCGGTGCGCAACAACGGCGGCGGCCATGCGAACCACTCGCTCTTCTGGACGATTTTGTCGCCAAACGGCGGCGGCGAGCCGACGGGTGAGCTGGCTGAAGCCATCAACAAAAAATTCGGCAGCTTTGCCGCGTTTAAAGACGAGTTTTCGAAAGCAGCGGCCGGCCGTTTTGGCTCGGGCTGGGCGTGGCTTGTCGTGAACAACGGCGAGCTGGAAATTACGAGCACGCCGAACCAAGACTCGCCGATCATGGAAGGCAAAACGCCGATTCTCGGCTTGGACGTTTGGGAGCATGCGTACTACTTGAAATACCAAAACCGCCGTCCGGAATACATCGCCGCTTTCTGGAACGTCGTCAACTGGGACGAAGTGGCGAAACGGTACAGCGAAGCAAAAGCGAAGTAATCAACGAAGCGGGGCGAAACAAAACGCCCCGCTTTTTCATGGTTGGCACGACCCTCGGCGGTCGCCGGTTTCGCATGGGCGCGAACGGCCCGGGAACCGGCGGCCGTTTTCTTTGTTGCGGGTGCATAGCGGCAGCGGAAATGGCCACACTACCGGATAGACGAAAAGGGGAGTTTTATGATGTCATTGTTCGAAAAATTGCTGGGTCAAGAACGGGTCGACCGTGATTTGCTGCTGCTTCTTTGCATCGGCGGGTTTTATGCGCTTGCTGTCTCGCTGTCCAATACGTTTGTCAACATTTATTTATGGAAACAGACCGGCGATTTCCGCGACTTGGCGCTGTATAATTTGGCGGTCGTCACGATGCAGCCACTGACGTTTCTATTCGCCGGCCGGCTGGCGAAACAAATCGATCGCATTCTCATCCTGCGGCTTGGGGTGTCGTGTTTGGCCGTTTTTTTTGTCACGGTGTTGTTCGTCGGCCCGAAAGCGCATCAATATTTGCTCGTTCTCGGCGCGCTGTTGGGGGTTGGTTATGGCTTTTATTGGCTGGCGTTTAACGTGTTGACGTTTGAAATTACGGAACCAGAAACGCGCGACTTTTTTAACGGCTTTTTCGGAGTGCTCACCTCGTCAGCTGGCATGATCGGACCGATTGTCGCCGGCTATGTGATTTCATCGCTCACCGGCCAAAAAGGGTATACGCTCGTTTTTTCGCTGTCGCTTGGCTTGTTTCTTGTCGCCGTGCTGCTCAGCTTCTTTCTCAAGCACCGTACAGCGGCGGGAAAATATTTGTTTCTTCGCATTGTAAAGGAACGAACCCAAAATGAGAATTGGCGGTTGATTACAAACGCCCATTTTTTTCAAGGGCTGCGTGAAGGGTCGTTTGTGTTTGTCATCTCCGTGCTGGTGTATGTCACCTCAAACAGTGAATGGGCGCTCGGCAAGTACGGGCTTGTCAATTCCTTTACATCGTTTGTCGCCTACTATGCCGTTTCCCGGCTAATGAAGCAGGAATATCGGATGAAAGCCATTTTATTGGGCGGACTGTTGCTCTATGCGGCCATCTTTCTCATTGTCTTTCAGCCGTCTTACCCTCGTTTGATCATTTACGCCGTGACGATCGCCATCGCTTATCCGATTTTGCTCGTTCCCTACTCGTCGTTAACATTTGATGTGATCGGGAGAAGCTGGAAATCGGCAGAGGCGCGCGTGGAGTATATCGTCGTCCGTGAACTGTTTTTAAACGCCGGACGGGTAGTGTCGATTTTAGCCTTTTTGACGGCGGTGGCTTTGTTTGGCGAAAAGAACGGAATTCGTGCGCTTATGTTCGTATGCGGGGCTGGACATCTCGTGATTTACTGGTTTGTCCGCCGCATTCGTTTCACCGATGGCCAACCGGAGCGGGACCGGCCGGAGCCGCTCTTGTTTCGGACGAAGCTGGCCGATGAGCGCGGCGGCTCATCGGTGTAAAACGTTGTCCATGTTTTTCCCTAGCCACGCCTGCTTTTTTCTTTTACAATAGGGAAGAGGAGAAAGGAGGACCGGGGAATGAAACGGAAGAAGCGGGCGCAAGTGCCGATTCGGTTAAACGTTTTATTTTTCTTTGTCTTTTTATTGTTTTCGGCGCTGATTTTGCGCCTCGGCGTCGTGCAGATTGTGTACGGGGAGGACTACCGCCGCGAAGTGGAACGAACGCAGGATGAAGTGGTCAGCACGCCGGTGCCGCGCGGCAAAATTTACGACCGGTTCGGCCAAGTGATCGTCGACAATACGCCACAAAAGGCGATAACGTACACGCGCTCGAAAACGACCCAGCCGGAAGAAATTTTGGCGGTGGCCAGAAAACTCGCCCGCTATATCGACATTCCGGACGCCGAAAAAAAGGTGACCGAGCGCGACATGAAAGATTATTGGATTTTGACTCATCCCAAAGAAGCGAAACAGAAAGTGAATGAACAAGAACGGAAAAAACTTGCTGACCAAGGATGGACGCAAAAAGAGATCGACAAAAAGGTGTACGAATGGACGCTTGAGCGCATCACCAAGCAGGACTTGGCACAAATCTCTAAATCCGAACTTGAAGTGATCGCCATTATGCATGAGATGCAGAGCGGCTACGCGCTGACGCCGCAGACGGTGAAAAGCAAAGGAGTGACCGATCGCGAATACGCGGTCGTCAGCGAGCATTTAAGCGAGCTGCCCGGCGTCAACACGACGGTGGATTGGGATCGGAAATACGTCTATGATAAAACGTTCCGCTCCGTGCTCGGGAGCGTGACGGAAGAAGACGAAGGTGTCCCGCGCGAGCGGCTTGACTATTTTTTGGCGCGCGATTACAGCCGCAATGACCGCGTCGGCAAAAGCTATTTGGAGATGCAGTATGAAGAAGTGCTGCACGGCAAAAAGGCAAAAGTGAAAAACGTTGTTGACAAATCGGGCAATGTCATCTCGGTTGAGCAAGTGTATCCAGGCGAGCGCGGCAAAGACCTCGTGTTGACGATCGATGCCGAGCTGCAGCAACAAGTCGAGCAAATTATTGAGCAGGAGATTTTGGCCACGAAGCGCAAAGGCCGCTCCCCGCTCTTGGACCGGGCGTTTGTCGTCATGATGAACCCGAAGACGGGCGAAGTGTTGGCGATGGCCGGCAAGCTTCTTCAAGACGGCAAATTTGTCGACTTTGCCATCGGCAACATCACGTCCGCCTATGCGATGGGATCGGCGGTGAAAGGGGCGACCGTTCTCACCGGCTTTCAAACCGGGGTGCTTCATCCGCCGCATACGTATATAAAGGACGAGCCGCTTTATATCAAAGATCTAGAAAAAAAATCATGGAAAACGATGGGGACCATTAACGAGCTGACCGCTCTGAAACAATCGTCGAACGTCTATATGTTTAAAACGGCGATCGCCATCGGCGGCGGTGTGTATCGTCCGCATCAGCCGCTTCACCTCAATCCGGCCGCGTTTACGACAATGCGCCATTATTTCAGCCAATTCGGGTTGGGTGTGAAAACCGGCATCGACTTGCCGAACGAATTGAGCGGTTTTCAAGGGCAAAGCAAGCTGCCAGGATTTCTGCTTGACTTGGCGATCGGCCAGTACGACATGTATACGCCGATGCAGATGGCGCAATACGTTTCGACGATCGCCAACGGCGGCTACCGGATGAAGCCGCTTTTGGTCAAAGAAATTCGTGAGCCATCGGCTGATGGAAAAGAACCTGGCCGCGTCATCAAAGAATTTGAGCCGGTCGTTTTAAACCGCGTCGATATGAAAACCGAGTACATTGAACGGGTGCGGGAAGGATTCCGCCGCGTCATGCAAGAGCCGGGAGGAACGGCGTATTCGTATTTCGCCAACGCCCCGTACAAGCCGGCTGGCAAAACCGGGACGGCCGAAGCGTTTTATGACGGCCCGATCCAAAGCCGGCGCCAAGCTTCGACGTACAATTTGACGCTCGTCGGCTATGCCCCGTATAACAATCCAGAAGTATCGTTTGCGGTTGTCGTCCCGTGGGCGACGCAAGGGAATAGCGACGGCATTAACAACCGCATCGGCCGCCGCATTTTGGATGCTTACTTTGAACTGAAAATGAAACGGACGGCCGCTCAGCCGGACGAGGCGACCGGCACGGTGCAACCGTAAAGCGAACGGGAAGGCGCGGCGTCGTTCGTTTCAAGGAAACCAACACCGGCGGGAAACAAGAGGGACAAGGGACGGGAGAGGGGGCTCCATTGAGCGAGCCCCTTTCTTTCTGCCATCCGGTCGCGCCCGTCTTGACGGTAGAGTCACCTGATCGTCCGCTTTTCGTGTCGAACGTTTACAAAAACTTAACCTACCGTCCATACGCTCTTTATATTGCTCCTGTACACTCATCGATAGGATGGAACAATCGTGTGCGCTAACAACAACGGCGAAGCGAGAGTGTGTGATCAGTCCGTTCGTCGCTGATGGTGCTTTTGCTCGTACGATGAACGATGGGAAGCGGAAGATAGGTCTGCGAGAACGGCGAAAATCGAACAAGGAGTGACCCCCATGAGTGTAGTGACGGTCATCGAACCGCGCAAACAGGCGGTTCGGGCTGCTGACGCGGCGAAAAAAACGGTCGTATATGAAACCGGGCGATTGAACGTATGGTACGGCGCCCATCAGGCCTTGAAACAAATCGATCTTTCATTTTATGAACGGGAGATCACGGCGCTAATCGGTCCGTCTGGATGCGGCAAGTCTACCTATATTAAAACGTTGAACCGCATGATTGAACTTGTGCCCAACGCGAAAATTGAAGGGGACGTCATCTACCGGGGCCGTTCGGTTTTTGATCGCTCGTATCCGGTTGAACAGTTGCGGGCGCAAGTCGGCATGGTCTTTCAGAAGCCGAATCCGTTTCCTAAGTCCATTTATGACAATATTGCCTATGGTCCGCGCATTCACGGCATCCGCGATCGGCGTCGGCTCGATGAAATCGTTGAAAAAAGCTTGCGCCAAGCCGCGCTTTGGGAGGAAGTCAAAGACCGGCTCCATGAAAACGCCCTCGGCTTGTCGGGCGGCCAACAGCAGCGGCTCTGCATCGCCCGCTGTTTGGCGGTCGAACCGGACGTCATTTTAATGGATGAGCCGACGTCGGCGCTCGATCCGGTCTCGACTGCGAAAATTGAGGAATTGATGAACGAACTGAAAACCAACTACAGCATTATTATTGTGACCCATAATATGCAGCAGGCGGCTCGCATTTCCGATCGCACGGCATTTTTCCTCAACGGCGAAGTCATTGAGTGCGGCGAGACAGCGACCTTGTTTTCCCGCCCTGCCGATCCGCGGACAGCGGATTATATTGCCGGCCGCTTCGGCTGAAAAAAACGTCTATCGGCCAAAACAGGCGAAACGATGTGGCGCATGTGGTCATCGCCGTGATCGGGAAGGCCGGAGTCGGTGTGGCGCCGGTTTTTCCTTTCAGTCACCGCTCTGGTAAGGGAGGGCGTGATCGCGCCGCCGCAAACGAAAGAGGCTGGTTCCGAAACGCGCTCAAGTTTCGGACCAGCCCTTTGTTGTCTTCGTGACGGTGCTGATGAAAGACGCCGATTTTTACGGTCCGGCAATCAAGCGGCTGATCGCCGCATAATCCATATCGCTGCGCACGGTGTAGGTGCCGGGGCGGATCGAGCGCGCCAGCCCCCGTTGTTGCAAATAGTCGTTAAACGAGCGGGCGCTATCAATGACGCCCGCCGCTTCAAGTTTTTTGGCAAAAGATTCTGGGGTGTCGCCTTTCTCAATGACGAGGCGGTACACATAAACGGTTTGCCCTGATGGCTTCGGCGTTGGAGTGGCCGCCACTTTTCGCCCGGTGCGCCGCAGCTGGTCATACTCGTCTTTGGCGATGGCGATCAGCCCATGCTGCTTGAGAAACGCCTTGACTTCCTGCTCTGTGGGCGGCGTTGGGGGCGACAAATAGTAGGCGGCGCCGATGAGCGATGCCGAGGCGAGCAAGCCAAGGGCAAACGAGCGCATCGTTCGCTTTCTCATCGCTGCAGCCTCCTTACCGCCCGCTCTACCTCAGAAACGGTTAAGCCGGTTTGCGCGGCGATGTCTTCGAGCGGAAACCCTTGTTTATGCAAAAGCAAAATACGGCGATCGGTCGGCGACAGCGCTCCGCCGCGGCGGGGCGAAGCCGGACGCCGGCGCTCGGGGATGAGCAGCTCTTCCTCGATGATTTGCAGCCGCTTTTTGATTTGGTACGTTTCTTGGGCGAGTGAAACGGTCAGCTGGTCGATTTGTTCTTCGAGCGGTTTTAATTCGTCTTTGGCAAAAACCGAAATGATGAGCAAAACCATGGATAAGGCCGCCAAAGCGACGATTGCGTATTCTACCATCGTCCATCCCTCCCTTTTCACTATATCATATCGCTCCTTGTTTGTGGCTGGTCTTGTTGAAAAAGATGAAATTTAGAGGTGGAAATCGTCGCGGAAAAATGCTATCATAGAAAGGTCTGATTATATAAAGCACGTTTGGAGGGAAAAAAGATGCGCGTGAACATTACATTGGCATGCACCGAATGCGGCGAACGCAATTACATTTCGTCCAAAAATAAACGCAATAATCCGGAGCGTCTGGAACTGAAAAAATATTGCCCGCGGGATCGCAAAGTAACGTTGCACCGTGAAACGAAGTAAGCAGTGGGAAGGTCATTCCTGCTGCTTTTTCTGTTAGGAGGGAAAGCGATGATCGATAAGCAGCACTTGCGCCGCTTGATGCTCGGCCGGCTTCGGCAGCTTCCGCTCGAGGAAAAACGGGCTTATGACCGGCGGATTGCCGCCTATTTGTACGAGTGGCCGCCATGGCAGCGGGCGCGGACGTTGGCTTTGACCGTAGCTAGAGGAACGGAAGTGGCCACGGCGCCGATCATCGAGCGGGCATGGCAGGAAGGGAAAACGGTTGCCGTACCAAAATGCGACCCGCTGACAAAAACGATGACGTTTCGGCGCCTTGCGTCGTTTGCCCAGCTCGAGAAGGCGTATGCTGGATTGCTCGAGCCGATCGAGGAACAAACCACGGCGATCGACCGCGATGAGCTTGACCTCATCCTCGTTCCGGGGGTATGTTTCACGAAAACCGGCTACCGGATCGGTTATGGGGGCGGGTATTACGACCGGTATTTGCCGGGGGTGGCGGCGGTGACCGCGGCGTTGGCTTATTCGTTTCAAATTTTGGACCGTATTCCGGTTGAAGCGCATGATGTGCCGGTGACGGCGATCATTACTGAACAAGGAGTTATGTCGTGTGAGCAATGAAGGCCGGTGGTATGCGTTAGTGGCGGCTGTAGCCGCCGGCGCTGGCTGGACAATGATGCGGTCAATGCCTTGTCGGTCGCCGGCGCGGTGCTCGCCGCCACGTTTGTGCTCGTGCGCTGCTAGGGTTGTTTCATAATTCGAGAGAAAAAGGGAAAAAGAATAACGAACAGCTCATATGATGAAGGGGGAACAACAATGCACAAATGGTCGTACTCGCTGCTGGCCGTTGCCGCTGGGTGGCTTGCTTACCGTTACCGCTACCGGATGGTCAATTGGGCGCTCGGCATTCCGCCACTGCGAAAGCAGGTGGTTCGTTGGGCGCTTCAGATTCCAACGGTGCGTAGGGCGGTTGTGTCGCAAATGATGCGCCCGTGAGGCAGCGATGAAACGGAAGCGATTTTTCATTATGGTAGAAATCAGCGGCCATCCGAGCAGCGGGTACATGTCCGCGACTCGTGGAAGCTGGATGTAGAGGGCGGGCTTGGCGCCGGCTGGGAGGTTGTGTATTTTTGGTCCCGGCAACCGGCTCCCGCCGGCTCGTCTGTCCCGTTCACGGTCGGCGAGCTGGCTGCCTGCTGCTCAATGGGCTTGGCCTCGTCGGAGAAAGGGAGAGGGGAACGTGATCGGAACGATGGATGTATTGTTTTGGCAGCTCGTTCATCTTTTGCTTCGTGATGGCTACCGTATCGCGCAGCTGTCTGAACGCGGCGATGAAATATGGCTCGAATCGGGGCATTGGCGGCGGCCGACGCTTGTCCGCCTCGTGCGTGCCGATTTCGACTGGAGCCGGTCGCTGCGGCTCGATATCGAATACACATGGCAATTGCTCCGGCAAATGAACGGGCGGAAAATCGGCAAAGGGGGCCGCGTCGTCAATGTATATGTGATGGCGTATCCGCCGGTGGATGATTGGGAATTTCTTGTTTCCAAGCCGTTGCCGCTTCCCGGCGCTGCCGATGGTGGGTTTGAAACGCTTTTGATTCATAGCGGCAACGCAGATGAGATGCTGCTGCGCCTTGGCGATCTCATCGGCGTTTCGCTTCGCCCGCAACCGCTTGCTGAAGAAGCTGATCCGTTTGCCGTCGCCGAACGTCTCAAACATGAGGTGCTGACGGAATGGCGCCGCCAGCGGGAGGAAGAGCGGCGCCTCTTTGACTATGGCAAGCCGGTGTTCACGAAGCTGCTGATCATCGTGCAAGTCGCCATGTTTCTCGTTCTCGAATGGAGCGGGGGCAGCACGAATCCGGATGTATTGATTCACTACGGCGCCAAGTTCAACCCGCTCATTGAGGCGGGAGAATGGTGGCGATTTTTGACGCCGATGGTTTTGCATATTGGATTGCTGCATTTGTTGACCAATACGTTCGCCTTGTACTATTTAGGGATGACGGTCGAACGGTTGTATGGCTCGCTTCGCTTTTTGGTCATTTATATCACAGCCGGCTTTTTTGGCACGCTGGCCAGTTTTTTGTTTACGCCGTCGTTGTCCGCTGGGGCGTCTGGCGCCATTTTTGGGCTGTTTGGAGCGCTTCTTTATTTTGGCACGGTGTATCGGCATTTGTTTTTCCGGACGATGGGAATGAACGTCGTCAGCTTAATTGTCATCAACTTGCTCTTTGGCTTGCTTGTCCCCGGCATCGACAACGCCGGCCATATCGGTGGGCTCATCGGCGGTTTTTTGGCGGCTGGCGCTGTCCATTTGCCGAAACACGCCGCTTGGGGGCGGCAGTTTCGAGCGTTGGCTGCCGCCGTGCTGTTGGCCGCGGCTGGCTTATGGGTCGGGTTTCGTTAAGCCGCTTGGATGAGCATAATTTTATCGCCGTTTTGCGCCTCGAACAGGACGAGAATTTGCCGGTAATCTTTGCGGATCAAAATGAGCGGCATCGTGCTGCCGAGCGGTGAGAGGATGGAACCATCCTCTTTTTTTATGCCGAGAATGTACGATTTGTACAGCCCTTCCCATAGCCGGCCGATCATCGCCTCCGTTTTTGCAGGCGGCAGGCCGGGAAGCGGCTGCTCCGTGTAGGCGACCAGTTCCGGCAAATAAAGGGCGTAATAGTCGTCCTTCGCCAAGGAAAAATGGGCGAGCAACTCGTCCGCTTTGTGACGCAAAAACTCGTTCACTGCCTTGTTTAAGACGCGTTGCCACTCGCGTTCAGCCGCTGTTTTCGGCCGCCGGAACGAGGTGAGCGGGCGGTACGGTGAATCGATGACATACAAGTAGGCGCTTGACATGGCTTGGCTGCTTGTGATGTCGCTGTTTTTATGGAGCTCGGCGTGGTGGAATGAGACGGCTTGGAACAGCCGGCTGTCCTGCGTCCGCACCGTTTTTTCCATGTCGAGCGCCGCGGTATCCGTTTGCCACTTTGACAATACATCCGCTAGGCGGCCGTCGACAAACAACAAGGAAACGTCCTGCCGCAAATAGGCCGGGCGGTTGAGAATGGACATTGTTGCCCAGCGCAGCGCATAGCGGCCGCTCTGTTTTTTTTCGTTGAGCGTCAAAGAGGTTTTCGCTTCAGTGAACACGGCTTCACGGTCGAGCGGGAAAAATTTGATCGTCTCCGCCGTGCGGCTTCTCTCCCAAACGGAAGAGAGGAAAGCGGCGGCCCCGATCAAGATCACAAGCGCCATGGCGATCGTCGTCCGTCTGTTCATGGCCTCCTCCTAGAATCGGACAAGATTTCCACCAATATATGCATGAATCAGCACATTTATGTATGAAATTCCTTTGCAGCACGCCGAGGAATACCGGAACAAACCGATCGTCGGCGCGTATTTGCGGCTTGTCCGCTTTTTGGCTGTCTGGGCATCGGTGTTTTTGCTGCCGCGTTGGTATTTGTTCATGACGGGGCTGCTGCCGGAGCCGCTGCCGTTTTTAGGCAAGGCGAAATTAGGCGACATCCCGGTTTTTGCCCAGCTTCTTATGATTGAGATCGGGATCGATATGCTGCTCGCCGATGCCGCTGAAAAACCGGCGGCCGGCCATTCTTCACCCGCGCGATCCCGACCGGTGACGCAGGCGTTTTGAACAGCGCCTGCGTCCTTTTTTGTCTTGACGGCGGCCGATGTTTGCCGCTACATTAAAAGGGGAAAAAGGAGTCGAACGAGCGATGAAAACGGTATATGACGTACAACAGCTCCTGAAACAGTTTGGCACGATCATTTATGTCGGCGATCGACTCGCCGATTTAGAGTTGATGGAAGAGGAAGTGAAAGAGCTGTACGAATCGCAGCTGATCGATGTCAAACAACTGCAGGCCGCGCTGTTCGTTTTGCGGCATGAAGCGCAGCTCGAGCGGGAAAAACGAATGAAAAAAGGATGAGGCAACAATGGAACAATGGTTGGCAGGCATTGACCTTGGCGGCACGACCATCAAAATGGCGTTCGTCACGCTGGACGGCGACATTGTGCACAAGTGGGAAATTCCGACGAACAAGGCGGAGCGCGGCGCCCACATCGTCGCCGATATCGTCCGTTCGCTTCGCGAGAGACAGGATCAAGCCGGCGGTGGGAACGGACGGCTTTTGGCCATCGGCATCGGCGCGCCCGGACCGGTGGAAGAGAAAAGCGGAATGCTGTATGAAACGGTTAACTTAGGATGGACGAATTATCCGTTAAAACAAGAGCTCGAAGCGGCGACTGGCTTGCCGGTGGCGGTCGATAACGACGCCAACATCGCTGCGCTTGGGGAAATGTGGAAAGGAGCCGGCGGCGGCGCCCGCCATTTGTTATTTGTGACACTGGGAACCGGTGTCGGCGGCGGCGTCATCGCCAACGGGGCTATCGTGCGCGGGACGAACGGCGCCGGTGGAGAGATCGGCCACATGACGATGATTCCGGAGGGCGGCGCGCCTTGCAATTGCGGCAAAACCGGCTGTCTGGAAACGATCGCATCGGCGACGGGCATCGTGCGAATCGCCAGCGAAAAATTGGCCGTTGCCGAGCGGCCAAGCGTCCTGCACGGCGGAGATATCTCGGCCAAGGCGGTGTTTGATGCCGCCAAAGCGGGTGATCCGCTCGCCGTTGAGGTCGTTGACGAAGTGATGCGCTACCTTGGCTTGGCGTTGGCGAACGCGGCTGACGTCGTCAACCCGCAGAAAATCGTGATCGGCGGCGGCGTTTCGCGGGCGGGTGACATTCTCGTTGAGCGCGTGGCCCACCACTTTCGCCGATTTGCTTTCCCGCGCGTCGCCGCCGGAGCGGAGGTCGTTTTGGCGACGCTCGGCAATGACGCCGGCGTCATTGGTGGCGCTTGGCTGGCGAAAACGCTGATCGAGGGATAAACATGGCAACAGCTGGCTCACGGCCGGCTGTTGTTTTCATTTTTTGGCTCCCACCGACATATGCTGGAAATAAAGGAGTCGGAAGGGGAGACGGGGCATGCGCCTAGAAGCATGGTATGGCGACACATTTGAGCAATACGGCCGCTGGTTTTCGGTGCCGACTGAGCTGATCGTTGACGCCAATCCGCACATCAAGAAGCAGGGACTTCAGCCAGGGCAGACGATCGAAATCCCGGGCTATCGGACAATGGAGAAGTGGGACGCGCTCGCCCGCTGCTTGTCGCTGCCTGTTGAGGCGCTGCAACGGCTGCCGGGAGCGATGGCGGTCATCAATGGGGCAGCGCCGCTGCCGGAGCGAATATCGACCCGGGTCGTCCAGTGCATCCGTCCCTACGATTTTGCCGCCTTGACCGAAGATATCGACGCGCTCGTTGGCCATTATCCGTTTGTGCGCCGGCGAACGATCGGCCATAGTGTATTGGGGTTGCCGTTGGTGGAGCTGCAGATCGGCCGCGGTCCGGTGCGCGTGCATGTAAACGGATCATTTCACGCCAATGAATGGATTACATCCGCGGTGGTGATGGCGCTTATCGATGAGTACGTGCGGGCGCTTGTTCACGATGGTGAGCTTGCCGGCCGCCGCGCGCTTGACTATTATCATAAGATCACGCTTTCAGTCGTGCCGATGGTCAACCCGGACGGGGTCAACCTCGTCTTGAACGGTCCGCCGGCCGAGGAACCGCATCGGAGTGAGACCGTCCGCATCAACGGGGGGACGTTGGATTTTTCGCAATGGAAAGCGAATATCCGCGGCGTCGACTTAAATAACCAATTTCCCGCCAACTGGGAAATTGAGCAGGCGCGCAAACTGCCAAAAGCGCCGGCGCCTCGCGATTTTCCCGGGTTTGCCCCGCTGACTGAGCCGGAAGCGAAAGCGATGGCGGCGCTGACGGAAGCAGAAGATTTTTGGATGGTGGTGGCGTTTCATACCCAAGGGAAGGAGATTTACTGGGGATATGAAGGGCTCGAGCCGCCGGAAGCGGAAGCGACCGTGAAGGAGATGGCGGCCGCGAGCGGCTATCAAGCGGTTCGCTACATTGACAGCCATGCCGGTTATCGCGATTGGTTCATTCAAACGCGGCGGCGGCGCGGCTATACGGTGGAACTCGGCGAGGGAACCAACCCGCTGCCGCTGTCGCAATTTGACGAGATTTACCGCGACAGCCTCGGACTGTTTAGCGCGCTGCTTCAAATGGCATAAAAAACGCAAGAGGCGATCCGGGCCTCTTGCGTTTCAGTGCATCCCTGTCGGAATTCCGTGATGGACGATCGTTTTGTACGTAAACCAACCGAATACAGCGATAGTCGCAAGGCTAAACAACAATCCAAGTACATTTTTTTCGCGCAATGTGCGGAATAATCCATAAATAGCCAAAAGCGTTACAAGCGCGAAAATAATGACCGTACCCATCTGTTTCCCCCCTTATGGCACAGTATGTACAAACGCTTTTCTTCTCCATTATTGTAGCCTTTTTTCCTTCGTTTGTCGAGGTCCATTCCCCTTTATTTTTTCCTTTGCTTGGGCGGAAAAAACGAGTAAAATAAAGCTAAAACATGCATACCATCGCTCCAATCAAGCCCGATGGATCAACAAGGTGAACCATTATTGAAATTGGACATTCATTCATGCGAAACGAGGAGGGGACGACGATGAAGTGGACGCGCATTCCTGTCGGCCCGATTCAGGCGAATGCGTATCTTTTGACGGCGGAAGACGGTTCGTGCGTCATTGTGGATCCGGGAGCGGAAGGGGCGGCGCTCGTTCGGCACATCGAAGCAAGACAGCTCACTCCGCTGGCGGTTTTGCTGACGCATGCCCATTTTGACCATATCGGCGGCATCCCGGACGTGCTCGCTCGTTGGGAGATTCCCGTCTATGTGCACAAAAATGAAACGGAATGGCTGCCCGATCCAGCGTTGAACGGCTCCCTTTATTTCGGGAGCTCGATCGCGGTCCGCTGCGCGCCGATCAGCTTGCAAGGGCCGCTGCCGCTAACGATCGGTCCGTTTGCCTTTGACGTCCGCGAAACGCCCGGCCATTCGCCAGGCAGTGTTTCGTACTATTGCCCGGCGGCGCAAATCGTTTTTTCCGGCGATGCGCTGTTTGCCGGGAGCATTGGTCGCACCGATTTGCCGGGCGGCGATCATCATCAGCTGCTCAAAAGCATCCATAATCAATTGCTGACGCTGCCGGAGGAGACGGTCGTTTTGTCGGGGCACGGGCCTGAGACGACGATTGGCGCGGAAATGGATACGAATCCGTTTTTGCACGGTTTTTCATGACCGCATCCAGCGATTCTCCCGGCTCGCGGGAAAGCGGGAGCGTGTTCGTCGGCGCGTTGCCGCCGGCTGCCGGCGTGCTTCCCTCCCCCCATTCGTTCGGGGCTGGCGGTGGAAAGAGGCGACCGTCGGTGGAAACTAGCGGCCGCCTTGCTCCTCAAGACAAAAAACCCTTCCCGGCTGCGCCAAGAAGGGTTTTGGGGGATGTTCTACCCACAATTATGGGAGGGGATATCAATAAGCTGCTACTATAAACGATATACCATTGTTTTTACGATGTCAATAGGGAAAACAGCAACCGAAAAGGAAGGAAAAGGAAATGAATGAGCTGTATAAGGAAATTGCCGCGGCGCCTCATGGGCGCGTTTCGTATGCGGATTATATGGAGTTGGCTCTTTATGACGAACGGTTTGGCTACTACATGCGCGAGCGGACGAAAATCGGCAGGGAGGGCGATTTTTTGACGAACAGCTCGTTTGCGTCCGTGTTCGGGGAGGCGATCGCTTCGTTTTTGCTGCGGCTTGTCGAGAAAGGGGGACTGCCGCCAGCCGTTTGTGAATGGGGGGGAGGCGATGGGCGGTTGGCCTTGGCCATTTTGCAAGCATGGAAACGAAAAAGTCCAGCTACATACAAAGACCTTTCGTACACGATCATCGACCGAAGCCCGTTCCATCGCCGGCGACAGCAGGAAACGTTGCAGCCGCTTTCGGACCGCGTGCGGCAATACCGCGATATGGCCGGCTGGCTCGACGCGTGTGGGCCGTTTTCCGGCATCGTGTTTTGCAATGAGTTTTTCGATGCGTTTCCTGTCCGGGTCATTGAAAAGCGGAACGGGGTTTTGTACGAGTGTTTCGTCGCCGCCCGTGACGGTCGACTTGTCGAGGAAACGGTGCCGCTCGACGATGCGGCGATCATCGAGGACTTGCAGGAGCGCGGCTTCTCCTTGGCTGAAGGCCAGCGCTTTGAAGTGCCGCTCGCGTTGAAACAGTTTTGGGCGGAAGTCGGCCCGCGCTTTCGCCGCGCGGCCATGGTGGCCATCGATTACGGATGGACGGATGAACAGCTTCGCGCTCCGGCCCGGCGGGGAGGGAGCTTGCGCGGTTATGTTCGGCACCGGTTGGTCCCCGATCCGCTCCGCCATCCCGGGGAGATGGATTTGACGTCCCACGTGCATTGGGATGCGCTCCGCTTATACGCTCGGAAGGCCGGTTGGGAAGAAGTGGCATTCGTCCGCCAAGATCGGTTTTTAGTAGCGGTCGGGTTGTTGGACGAATGGGGCCGTTCGGAAGGGGCCGGGTTGTTTTCGTCGTCGACTCGGCGGCATCGGGTGATGCGCTCGCTGATCGCCGATGACGGAATCAGCCGCTTTTTCGATGTGCTCATGATGCAGAAAGGCATCAAGCTGCCCAGCTCAGAACTTTGGGCGGCTCCGGAGTTTCTCGCTTGACAAGAGCATGGGGAGGCGGATCGGCAGAACGGGGGCTGGATCGATCGCTATCAAACGAAAAATCGGAACTTCTTTATTGCAACTTCTATAGAAGCCGGTTCTTGCCTAACTCATTCTTCTCCAAAGGCGCCTTTGTAAAGGCGCTTTTATGTCCTCAGCCATTTCAGCGGTCTGGCCATCATCGCTTTCCTCGTCCCCGGAAAGCACAGCGGTATTTTTTTCAGTAAAAAATCCCCGTGGTAGCGGACCGATTCAGTTCTGTCCGCTAGCAGGGGGATTCCGCTCACATCGCCTGTCGCGTTTTTATTCGCCCATGCCGGGCACCATCATAAAGGTCGTCCAATACGTAAACGCGGCGAAGAAAATCGTCAAATACGCGCCGAAAATGTAAATGTACATTCTCTCGGTCAGTTTTAAAAAGCCGAGGAACAAGAAAAATATCGTTTGGCCAAAAAACAGGAGCGATGTCGTATGCATGTGGCCAAGGTAAAACATGACGGCGAAAATGCCGGTCCAAAAGGCAAGCACGCGGAACATGCGGTCCATTCGGTCTCCCTCCTTTGCTAGACAATCCCACCTTACTTATTATAATGTACAATGATTCGGAATGTAAATAACGCGTTCCGGCGCCGGCGCAAAAATTGCTGTTCGCCGCCCGGCGCGGGTGGAACGAAGCAGGCTGCTACGGGCGGATGGTGAGACGATAACAGCAGCAGCGGCTACCTTTCATCATGTTTTCCGTTTCAATGAGGCGGGCATTGGCAAACAGCGCCTCAGCCATTCCCTCAAGAAAGGCGTGGTGCATGCCGCAAACCGTCTCTGGCTGTTTTTCGGCGATTTCTTTGAACGGGCAGTTGCAAAACTCGAAAGACATGGCTGTGTCCTTGACTTCACGGCGGGCTCGAGGGAGAAATCCGGCCGCTTCTGTCAGAAGGCGAATCTTTTCTTCCGAACGGAGCGCCGCGATAGTGTCGCTATGCGCTACGCGGTTGGCGATGTACTCGCGTCCGAACTCTTTTCCTGCTTCCCGCAGAACTTTCTGTCCGCTTGGCCCAAGCCCCACCAGCGTTTGAACGGCGATGTGGGCGAGGAGCTGGTAATCGCGGAACGGAAAACATAAGCTGATCACTTCATCCGACAGCCGATACCATCGGCTGGGCCGTCCTCCTTTTCCCGTTTTTTGCGTGTTTGAGACGACGAGGTTCACATCTTCCAGTTTTGTTAAGTGAAGACGAGCGACGTTCGGATGAATGCGAAATTGATCGGCGATTTCTTGCACCGAGACGTCGCGCCGGATGGTGGCCATATATTCGTAAATATGAAACCTCGTCGGGTCAGAGAGCACGCTTGTAATTTTCAGCGTTGATTCCAACGGCGATCCCTCCTAAATAAAGCATTGATACAGTTATGATAATGAAATGGTCCAAGGCGCAAAATGATTTTTGTCACGGTTTGGAGCCGGCCAAGGAAATGTCAAAAAACGTTCACAAAAAATTTTTCATTCTTAGCAGGAAAACGGTTGATTCTTGTCGAAATAAACGACATCCGAATCGAAAGGAGGAATGGTGCACTGGAGCCGATTGAACAGATCGCTAGCCGTCTCCTTGCTGAGGCCGTGCGGCGCCGCGCTTCAGACCTCCATCTTGTCCCGCGCCGCTACGATGTCGTCGTTCGCCTCCGCCTTGACGGTAGGCTGACGGAGATTGGCACGCTGACAAAGGAGACAGCGGAACGGATCATCGTTCACTTTAAGTTTTTGGCCGGTATGGATATCGGGGAGCGACGCCGGCCGCAAAGCGGCGCCATGGAAGTGAATGAACAGGGGGAAACGGTGTATTTGCGCTTATCCACGCTCCCGACCCTCTACGATGAAAGCCTCGTCATCCGCCTGCTGCCGCAGCGTTTTTCGCTGCCGCTTCGCGAACTTTCCTTATTTTCGCATTCCACCGCGCGATTGATTTCTTTGATGCAGCAACCGCAAGGACTCGTCTTGCTGACCGGGCCGACCGGCTCCGGAAAAACGACGACGCTGTACACTCTCCTTGATTGGTGCCAAGCCAACAGACAACGCAATGTGATTACCCTTGAAGATCCTGTCGAAAAACGAAACGACCGGTTTTTGCAAGTGCAAATCAATGAAAAAGCGGGCATGACGTACGCGTCAGGGTTGAAAGCGGCGCTGCGCCACGATCCTGACGTGTTGATGGTCGGCGAGATCCGCGATCAAGATACGGCGGTGATCGCCGTCCGTTCCGCCCTGAGCGGCCATTTCGTCGTGTCCACGATGCACGCCGCCGATGCGGTCGGCGCCGTTTATCGGCTGCGCGAGTTTGGCGTTTCGCCTCGGGATTTGGCTGAGACGCTGCTTGCCGTTTCTGCCCAGCGCCTCGTTGAGCTCCGCTGTCCGTTGTGCGGCGACGCCTGCCACCTGTCATGCCGCCGCCTTGGGCGCCGGCGGCGAACCGCGATCCATGAACTGCTCTACGGCGCCGCATTGGGTGAGGTGATCGATTCGCTCACTAGCGAAAGCCGAAAACGCCGCCCCGCTTACCTCACGCTGGCCCGCCTTGTCCGTAAAGGGATGGCTCTCGGCTACTTGCCGTCACATACGCTGGAACTTGTCGGAGGGGATGAACGATGAGAAAAACAGCATGGCCGCCGGCCGAGCAGGCGTTGTTTTTCACTCGGCTTGGCCGGCTGCTCGAGCGGGGGTATCCGCTCGCACGAGCGCTTGAGTTTTTGGCCATTCAGTCTTCAGCGCCGCGCCGTTTGGAGCTGGAGCGTTGTTTGCAGCGGCTGCGCGATGGCTTGCCGCTGTCCGCCGCCATGGAGGCGCTGTCCGTTGATCGCCTCGCCGTCAGCCTGCTCACGTTCGCCGAGCGGAATGGCGATTTGCCGCGCGGCCTGATGGAAGCGGGGGAAATGCTGGCCCAGAAGGCGCGCTTCCAAGAGCAGCTGCGCCGCCTCACCCGCTATCCGCTTTTCCTCTTTCTCCTGCTGCTGGTCATGCTTGCGATCGTTGAATGGTGGTTGCTGCCGCAGTTCGAGCAGGCGGCCGCCTCGTTTTCCGCTCAACGCGGGCATACCGCTCAGCTGCTGGACGTGATCGCCCACTTCCCCGCCGCACTAGCCGCTATCGCCTTGTTGGCAGCGCTCGCCGCTCTCATTTCCGCCGTTTACCTTCGCCGCTGGCCATTATCTCGTCAACTCCACTGGATGCTGCGCATACCATGGTTCGCCTCCTTTCTGAAAATGTTCCTGACCCAACTTGTGGCGCGTCAACTCGGGCGTTTGCTGCAAGCGGGGTTGTCTGTTTACGATGCGCTTGATGCGTTCAGCGAGCCGTCGTCCCCCTCGTTTTTGCAGATGGAAGGGCAGCGCATGCGCGACGGGCTGAGGCAAGGGCGGCCGCTTGATGAGCTGATCGGCGCCGCCCGCTGCTATGAGCCTGAGCTGGCGCTGGTCATCCGCCACGGCCAATCGAGCGGCGAGTTGGGGAAAGAGCTCGAGCATTACAGCGAATTTTTGCTGCAGATGATGGAACGGCGAATGGAATCGGCGTTGAAACGGGTGCAGCCTTTGCTGTTGGCGGTCGTCGGCTCAATGATTATCGGCTTGTATTTGGCGATTTTGCTGCCGATGTTTTCGATGTTGAGTGAATGGTGACGAGGTGCGCGATGAAGCGACACGATGTTCCCGCGTCTGGCGGCTGCTGGGCACGGGCGCCGCCTTCCCCTCTTTCTCCTGAAAAAACGGGCTTTGTTCCGTCTCCTGTCCGTTCTTCTCAAAAGAATCCGTCCGTTGCTATATTCCAAATGAGGCGAGGAGGAGGAATCATGAAAGAAAAGGGATTCACCTTAATTGAAATGCTGATTGTCATGGCGGTGATTTCTGTCCTGCTCTTGATTGCCATTCCGAACATGACCAAACATAATAGCATGATCCAGTCGAAAGGATGTGAGGCGTTTTTGAATATAATTGTTTTCAAAGACAACCTTTTAAGGAGATGATAATCAAACATGATTCTATCTGATCACATTAAACAAACAGTCCGTACAATAGACGCTTTTCTCGACAACTATACACTCGGTATGCTCATCATCGAGAATAATACAGTTTCGCTCGAAACGGAAAACGATGAAATTCTGCTTGATGATTCGTATATCATCGAAGTTTTTGACGGCAAAAAATATCATCCGATCACGTATAGCGATGCAGTCAGCACTATTTCAAATGATGGATGGCCACTCTATGTTGGGCTTGAAGCAAGGGTAAAGAAAGGAGTAGTCAAATGAAAACGGTAAAACTCACTGACAAAGAGCTTGCAACGTTAAAATCAGCGGTTTGGGGACAACTTCAGAACATCAATCGGGATATTCGTATTGCAAATGAAGCTGGGAAAGATACTTCTTTTCTCGATGAAATGAAACGTGATCTTGAAGAAGTATTCGAGGCACTATCTTTTGCAAATTAAATTAAGCATTAAAAGAAAAATCGGCAGGGTGCTGCAACACCTTGCCGATTCAAGAGAATGAATATACTCCCAATATCAAACCTAATACAATTATACACCAAATTTTAAAAAATATACAAGGTGTATTTTAGGGGTTGTATATTCATTCTCACCGAACATATGTTTGTAAAAGGGAGAATGAATATCATGCGCAAACACACCATCATCGAACACCATCAATTCAAACAAATTCTTCAATACCGTCCAGCCGTCACGGAAGAAGCAGATCGTAATCGCCTCAAAATGGACATGCTCCAATCCATCATTCAAGCCATCGGTGAAAAGTGGCACAGAATGAAGCAGGAGACAAAATCTGCCCTTGAATATCTTTGCTTTCTTTCTGTAGAACGTGGCTTTGTTTATGCCGGCTCATATCACGTTGGAGAACGTTATGATATTGATTCATCGACTGTTAGACGTTATCTATTGTTTCTTGAACGGAAAGGAGTTATTCGCCGCATATGGCGTTCAAGTATCCGTCAAAACGGTCGAGGAAAAGCAGTCATCTTCTTCACTGTACATCCGTACTTCAAACAATATTGGCAGACATTATTTTTTTCGCATGATGATGAACAAGCTCATGCACAAGCTGAAAGTGTCGAAAATACTAGAATTGTAGAGGGTTTAAACGAGCAAAGTTCGACTTTACCTTATGATTTACCGAATTCAGATATTAATAAAAATAATAATCATCTAAATGTTAATCATTCTAAAAAGGGGACATTTGTCAAATTCGTTTCAAAAGAAGTAAATCGAATCGCAAACGGCCTTTTCAACGCTGAAATGATCAAATCGGCATGGAATCGTGTCACGCTTGCCTTTAGAAAAGCCGTTAAACGATTCGGTGACATCATTAATCATGCTGATCGGAAAAGAGTCGCTATTGCTACATTTGTATCGCTCAAAGCATATTTCATGCAGAGAAAAGGGCAAATGCAAACGGACGAAATATGCGCTCTTGCTTACAGCATTGCTCGTGCCCAATTTGAGCAAATCGGTCATTCACGCCAGCCGGAAAAAGACGAAATAGAAAGTGTAGAGAAAAAACCGATTCGCACAGAAGCACTTCCTGATTGGTTTGCTGAACATCAAAAGAGATTCGAGCGGTTTTGTGCAGACGTGAAAAAGCAACAACAAGAAAAAGTATCGCCAGAGGAAATCGAAGAACTACGCCGGCGACTTGCTCAATACGCATAGAATGCTCATATTTGCCCCGTACGGCGTTTTGTGAGATAGAGTAATGATTTAATACCGCTTCATCATTTACGAGCAATATAAGCAAAATAAGGCGGTCTTGTTCCTTAAAAAATTTTAAAAACAGGGTTGACTAATAATTAGTCATTGTATTATATTTTACTTAAGTAGGATGACTAATAATTAGTCAAAGGAGTTTTTGTATGCACGCATTAGATTATTTTTTCTCGCTTTGGAAATTAAAAAATAAAGATGTTGCTGAATATTTAGGAATACCAGCTCCGCAAATCAATGATTGGAAAAAAGGCAGAAGACCGATTCCTAAACATCATTTAGAAAAACTTTGTGAATTATTCAATATTCCTAAGGAAAAAAGTTATTTATTACAAAAGGAATCACTAACGAAAATAGATCGTCTTGAAATTGAAATCATTTTGTACAAAGCAAAACTAAAAAATTTTGTTGAAGGGGACGATGAGCAGATAAACAAAGCTATTCGCATGAATTTTGAAGCGTATATTGCAGCTTGTGAAAGAAACATTGAGGCATTAAAGGTTCTTAAACAATTAGAGGATGAATTATTCGGATGTTCCCACGTTCCGCAGTTGTTTTACAAAAATCTTGAAAAAGTTAAGTGTTTAATTGAGGAAATTAAAAATGGGATGTAGGATTTTTCATGCTCCTTGACAACTAAATAATTTTTAGAAATTTTAAAAGAAGCCTTGAAAGTCAAAAAAGGTCAAATTATAATCAAATTAGGTCAAAGTCAAGAAAGGTTAAACTTTGAGGAGGTGATGCCATTGTTGTAGGATGGGGCGGTTGTAGGTATGATGTTCAGTTAAAAATTAATTCGGGGGAGGAAAATGTATGAGTAAATATGTTGTAAATGTAAGCAAATATGTAAAAGGTGAAGATGGTCTTGTAGATGAATTAATATTTGATACCAGAGAGGAAGCTGAGAATTATTTAAAAGGAATTTATGATCAATATGTAAAAGACCGTGAAGATGTAGTTGATTTCGAATATTATCCATACAACGAAGATGAGTTTGATACTGAATTAGTTATTCGTGAATGGGATGAGGATGGAGAAAAAATTTTAAATATTGTAGTTTCTACTTCAAAATTAGAGCAAGAATATGATGATATTGATTTAGAAGATGGTTTAGACGACTATGATTATGACGAATTCGAAGAAATTGAAAAGTTAGAAAAAGAAGTACAAGCTTGGAGACAATTAATAGTCGATTTTGTTAGCGAGAATGGACTTAACGAGCAATTTATTGATTGGTTGCAAAAGAAAAATACAAATGGTGATCTTGATAAGTACATTGGCAGATTTATTGTATTACTTTCTGAAAAAGCGAACTCTGATACGATTATTAACTAAAGGGGGGGAAAGTGATTTAATGCAATCAGATAACCTTTTTCTAATCGCATGGGACGATATTGATGAATACATTGAGTTTTTAAGCTGCGATGATGGACAAGTATTGATTGATGAGTATAAACGAAAAAATAAGAAAATGGGGGAATCTAAATGAACGCAATTCAGCTAAAAAATGAACTATATACAATCGAATCCAAAATTAAACAGGACATCATAAACTTTCACCAGCATATCATGAGTGCAAACAGAGATATTCTTTTCTACGAGCAAACTATTTACGAAAAAATGATGACGTACCTTCTCATGATGAACAAAAAGGAAATGTCACCAGAAGCATTCAAGGAAATGTTGGAAATGATGATGGAAGGTCGAGAAGAAAAATGGCACATGGTTCGATATTATGCTGAAAATGCCGATTCATATTCAATCTTCAACGTCATTGTATATTTGAAACGGATATGGCCGCAATATAAAAAGCTACATAGACAATTTAAACGATTGCGGGCTAAGCTGATTGATGATCTCGGAGAACTTAAAACACTTATCGAATGTATCAAAGCAAAGCCGAAGAAAAATAAACGCACTATGCAAGCACTCGAAACGCTTCACGATCTCCATTATCAAGTACTTGAAGCACTAACGATTGAACTTGGTACAATTGATTTTCGTAAATATCTCGACTATATGTTCATTGGCGATGCAACTATTTCAAAGAACGAATTCTTGAGTCTTTTAACGCTAGACCGTTCAAAACGCAGTCAAGATACTATTCGCAACCTTCCAGAGCGCATTGACCGTGATACATTTTTAGATGCTGTTTTTGTAGACAAAATTGAAGATGAATGGAACGATACATTTGGGGAAATGATATTCGATTCAGTGATGATTGCAAAAGACCGTGATCCTGAATTGCGGAAACGAATGCTCGATAAGATTGATGAAATCTTTGAGGGAAAATTGCCGATGTACAAAGCAACATATGATGAGTATTTACAGCCAGTGAAATTAGAACGCATGAAGCCGAAATTAAGACTTGTAAAAAAGTAAAAAAGACACGTTCTTCAACGCATCTTTGTAATAAAACTGTAATATTTGTAACTAAAATTTAACATAAAAGTTATAAAAAATAACTAAAATTAATTGTAATTTTTCCGATATAACTATTGACAGGTATATTTCACCTGTGTTAAGATTGGATTGACACCTTCATGTCTTCAGAAATGCATAGTGAGAGCATTATAAATTTTGATTCTGACTATATTGTACAGCATAAGCATGGGGGTGTCAACAATAAATTTTTAAAAATTGAAAGGAGGGAAGTAATGATTCAAACGTACTGGGAGCGATCGATCAAGCAATTTTTCAATGATTGGAAGAACATGAAAACACCGCTTCAACATCCAGAGCATTTTGTGACGAAGAAGCAAGAAAAGATATTACTTACGATTGACGATCTCATACATAAGACGAATCAACAGCCAGTGAAGAAAAAGAAACGTGGTAGACCGAAGAAAAAAGCAATTTAATTTAATACATATACTTTGACCTTAACCAACTTTGACATATACATATTTTTTTACATTTAAATCACTTAAAATTTTCACAAGGAGGGATTCAAAATGAATCTTAAACAACGTCATATCTACATGTTGATGAGAAAAGAGCGTAAAATTCGCTTAAAGGAGATTTCGGAAGCGATTGGGATTTCACAAGCTGCTATTTCTCAATACGAAAATGGCAAAATGGATTTGAAAAAGGAAAATCTCGAAGCTTATAGACGATATATCGAAACGCATGACAACCGTAAATAAAAACTTGATTTTATAGAAAAATAAAGGGGGAATTATATGTCGGAAACGTTAATTATCCATTCGAGAAAACTAGCTATCTATCTTCAGTGTCGAGGTTTTGTTTTGCTTGGTGTGGAGCCAGATTTAACGGGACAGAAAAAGAAGGTATTCCTTTTCAAAAATTCAGATGCAATTCGAAAAGTGATGTTGCAATACAAGCATGATCGTGAGTTTCATGCCTTCATCGAGAAAATGGAAGGACGGTGATGGCATGGAAACTAAAATGATTATTCCAAATGACGATTATTCAAATGTATACGGCAATAAATACATACAAAAAATCGAATACCTTCGCAAATTGATACTTGAGGATGAAACAGGCGAGGATACGTTCAAAGTCGTCAATTTTGAAGCAGGACTAGGCAAAAGCCGATATACAGACATTATCATTCGAGAATATCTCAATGAGTGGAATCTTGACCGCAAATTTCTAATTGTGAAAAGGTTTAATGATGAATCAGAGCGCTCGGCACAAGTGATTCAAGAAGGTAGTTTCCTTCGTGATCATGTTGTCGTCATCACGTCAGAAAACTGGCAAAAGTGGAAGAAGAACGCAAAGGAATTGCAATCAAAACTAGTCATCATCATCAGTCACAAACGCTATATCGATCTATGCGAAAACGATGCAGAACGAGCCATCTTCACACGCGATAGACATACATTGATTATTGATGAGAAAATCAATTTTCCAGTATATACATATTCGTATCAATACTATTCAGACGTACGAAAATACATATCATACGCAAATGCAAAACTATTCGATGAAGCTTGTCATACGTTGAATGAATTAGCTGAAAATACTTCTACGTCATGCACTAGAGTATATCCAGTCATCGAAAAGGGGCTACTTCAACAATTCAATGAAATGATGCAAACAGAAATCCGAAAAGCAAATGATCTCGAAACGAAACGGAAATTAGAGCATTTTCTTGATACAGTCACGCTTTTCTATGACAAGAATGTGCTAACTCTTCACAATAGCAAAGAACTCTATACGTTAAACAGGCGACACAAACACTGGGGACTCAAAAATAATATCATCCTTGATGCATCGGCAGGAATAGATGGAGTTTACGAAGTACATGACAAATTTAAATTGCAACGCCAAACACGGTTAATTGATCATTCAGCAAGCCAATTCTTTCATGTAAAAATGAATACCTCAAAAAGTGCAATTGGAGCGAATCAAAAGAAATACTTCGAAAAAATCATGCAAATGATACGAGAACGGCATGTTGACGGAGAAAAAACGTTGTTAGTCATACATAAGAAATATGCGGATACGCTTTATGGGCATATGAAAAAAGTGTTTGGTGATGATGTTTGGAGAGAAAAAGAAAAGGAAACTGATCCTGACTACAATGGACAATCATACGCCATCTCATGGTTTGGCAATCTCATTGGCAAGAACATATATAGAGATTTCGATAATGCATGGATTCTTGGTACACCAAACATTCCGAACGCTCATTATCTTATCCATTACATGCAATATGCAGATAAGACATTGGGAAAAAACAGCCTGCAAGTTGACAGGAACGGCAAATTTAAAAACGATAAATTCCGGGCAATTCAAGAAGGATATATAGCTGCCGAAATATACCAGTCACTAAAAAGGGTACAGCGCAATCCGAAGCCAAAAGGGAAATTCTATATCGTCACAAAAGATGAAGAAATTGTGCAAAAAGTGCTTGGACAAATAAAAAATGCAAAGCTAACAGAAACCATTAAGCCAAAAGAGGAACAAAAAGAAAAATCGACTCGAAAAGAGCCGACTAAAATTGATCAAATCGTACAATACATACATACCCTTGTAAAAGATGGACAAAAGAAAATATATAAATCAGATATTCAAATGCAATTTGGTACAATCGTTTGGAATCGGGTGAAAAAGCATCCTAATTTCCAAAAATTGAAGTTAAAAGAGCAACAAAAATACTTTGTAGTTCCATAACATTATATAAGCAATTAATTGCCTATAAATAAAAGTTGACATGCCGTTTACAATTGGAACGTAGTAGATTGCAAGCAATCTTACTACTCCAAAAATGACGTACGTCACTTTTGTGTCTTATATATTTTATAGCACTGATGTCAAGAAAGTGGCTTCAGCCTTACAGCCACAAGGGCTTCAGCGATTTTGTTATAAAATTTTTCTCGTCAAAATGGATATAAAATTAACTATGTGAATGTCAAGAAAGTGTTAAAAACGTTGATATATCAACACTTTCCAAACATCGTATATAAATTTTTCACAAACTTTAAAAAATCCTTATGTATCAATACTTTTGGAACATTGATAAAGAAAAATGCAAAAAATAGGTCTAATATGTCAAGAAAGTCCGTTAACGCCTAGAGCGACAAGGGATTTAGACGTTTTTAATAACAATTTTTCTTTTCAGTCATTCAAAACAAGTAAATATAATCCTATAAGTACAATTATATCATTCATTTTGCAATTACTCAATTTAAAAAGGTGAGCCAATCTTTCGACTGCGTAGGCAGAGAAAGGAAAGTGAAAATGCAGGAAGCGTTAAGCTTCCGTTGCATTTCACTGGATCACATTGTAAACAGCATGTCAACATTTGAAAGGGGTGATGGACTATGAGGGTAAATAATTCGCTTTCTTCTTGTCGTTAATGAGTGGTCTCCCCAAAGTTGGGGACACCAGTTGCAGATTTCAAGTCCAGCATAGGACTAGCAAACAATATTCAAATGGAAGCAAAGCGCAAAGGGCAATGAAAAGCAATCAGCAACCATATGATAAATTCAGATGCAAAATGAACAAATGACTAGCAGTTAGCGATCGATCGATCATTCACAATGCGAATAAGAATAGCGCAATATAAATCAAAAATGAGTAAAGGAGAAGATGAGCAATGGCAAATGTAATCAGAATGACAATGACAACGGCAAGAAGAAAGCAGATATTTGTTGATGTTGTTGTATGGGATTTTGGGGTGAGAAAGAGAAAAATTTTAAATAAATGGAGGATGGTTGATGATGAAAACTTTAAAAGATTGGATTGTAGCTTACCGTGAAAATAAAGAAGTAATGAATGATTTTATTGTGTATGAAACGGTTCGTGAGCAAAATGAGCAGGGTCAATGGGATGAAGTTAGATATGTTCTCACAAAAGATCAAAAATTGAATGCGATCATGAAGCGAATGGAAATGAAATATTTTAAAGATGTAGATCGAAAAGATTTAAATGAGTATTTGCTTCATGCAATTGTAGAAGTGTTTGAAACGGCTGATACAAAAAGAAGCCCATCTGAAATCATCAGTTGGGCAGAGGATAGAATGAGATATATTGTGATTGATGAATTGAAACGGAATCATCATATGAATATTGTATCAGAAAATGAAGTGGTATCACACAGTGACAAAGATGATGAAGTGAATATTTCTGATTGGCAGATGTATCAGGAATGGCTAAAAGGTGAAGAAGCTAAAACATATGAGAAATTTTTAGAGTTTGTTGGTGGACTGGAGAGTATTCTTTCTAAGAAACAGCTTGAAGTATATACATATATGAAATCGGGCTGGACACAACAAAAGATTGCAGAAAAGATGGGCGGTTCACAGCAAAATGTATCAAAAATATTCCAGTCCGCATTAAATCGAATTAAAGCAGAGTATCTCCATTTTCGTACATATCGTGTCATGATGAAGACAAATACATATCAAACAATTAAAACATTCGTGAAGTATACGAAAAATATTTTGGAGCATGTCACAGATGATGAAGCGATGCTCTATACATATACGATGAATTTCTTGCGTGAGAATGAAGAAGAGGATATTTCATTTGAATTGGCGCATGAAAACAAAAAGGACTTGAGTACGGGTGTATTAGATGCGTTATTTGATTATATGAGTGTTGGAGATCTGAAATGGTTTATGCCATACTGGAGAGGTGAAAAAGAAGTCACAACGAAGAAAGAAAAAGAAAAATTCGTCCGTATCGTGAATAAGTCATTGGTGCAGTATTTGATTGGGGCTGAAAAAGCATTGAAAAGAACGAGTGAAACGATTGTTGAACGAGAAATACATGAAAAAGTTATTGACTTAATTAGTTAAAATATGTTAAATTAAAAATTTTAGTTGTATTTTTTACGATATTATATATAGAGGATGGTTGGTTATATGAAATAACTTGCCATCCTTTTTTGTTTCAACTTTTTGTTTAGCTACTTCTTCAACTTCAGCAATACGAGATTCTTTTGTGGTTTGCATATCAAAGAATGCTTTACGAATAACTTCATCAGCTTCATTTCTTTATATCCTTTTGCCATTTCGGGAATAGTTCTCTTTCAATTCTTATCTACATCAGCAACGATTGGTATTTAAAATTCCTCCACATTTTCTTTCTCCTTGAAACGGTCGGTAACGCTCCGGCCGTTTTCTTCTTTTTTGATGTGTTGGTTATAAAAGTTAACATTGTATAGATTGTATCAAAGGCGGTGAGTGAGGTGATGAACAAAATCAAAAAAGTACGAATCCTTCTTGGTATGACACAAAAAGATGTAGCAAAACAAATTGGAGTTACACAAGCAATGTATAGCATGATTGAAAACGGAAAACGGAAGCCATCAAAAAAGACAGCTGCAAAGATTGAAGAACTGTTCGGAATATCATTGTTTTTCGTAGATTGAATGCACACATATACGTCATGTTAGTGTGTACACACTTATTGGCGATAAGTGACTTGAGCGCATCGCTAGTGAAATGCTAGTGCCCGTCTATTGCACGCTCGTAAAAGATATGCATAGACACCATACTGTAAACCCATTTATACATATCTCCAGTATTTTCAAATCATTATTAGTCATATCACCACCCCTTTCAAAGGCAGGATTCGTTTCCTGCCTCATCTTTTTTAAACGGAGTGATTGAATGAAATTTGAGCGTAAGAAAAGGAAAAAGACATTTGATGAGTTGCTTAGAGAGTATCAAAAACAGCACGAAGAAAAACAAAAACAAATTAATAAACGAAAGGAGAAAAAGCGATGAGAATGGATTACGAAAAATTTGAAGAACTCATGTATCATGCTTCACGAGGTGCAAATGATCAACTCTATGATGGACTTGCGAAACGTTTCCTTTTGCGATTTGAAGAAGATATTCGGTCGGTTCATGAGCGATTGGAGCAATTGGAGCGCTTAGTGAAGATGTTGATTGAGTCGAAACAAGAAGTGAAAAAAGAGATCAATGTTGAGGAATGGAAACCGGCAGATAAATCGTTGATTGAAGCATGGAAACCTAATCCGAAATTACAAGAGGCTCTTGAAAAAGTTGATAAAGAAAAGCTTGCAAAAGCGATGGATAAAGCGATGGAAGATGTGATAAAGGTAAATACATTGCGTACTTTTTCGATGCCAAAAGTTGAAGTGCCGGAGTTCAAGAAAGGAGCTGACGAGGAATGATCGTTGCTCCTCCTGAACATCATGTGTTTCTTGTGAATGGTGAATATGTGTTTGTGCCGTATAACGAATGTGACGTTGAAGGATTTATTGAAAAGGAAATGGCTGCAAGGATTGCACAGAATGAAAAGTTTCGTTCTTTTGTCAACGCATTGACTGCGTGGGGTGATTTTTTAGAGCGATTTTTCTACATGAATGATATCTACTTTTGGGATAAACAAACGCATGAATGGAATCCAGATTTTCGAAAGCATTTTGATACAGAAACGGAAGCGTGGTTATTTGCAGACAAAATCTTCAAAATGAATGTTAAAAGTTATTTCGAGGGCTATCCCGAATATTCAAAAGCGTATATTGAATATGTTTTGCGGTGTGATGAAAATGATGTTCCGTTTGATGATGGGTTTTATCAGTTTGTTGCTAAACGGATGATTGAAGACAGAGAAATTCGAATCGAATGGGAAAAGGTGATGTGATGATACAGATTCCTGATTATTTTGTTTGTAAGAAATGCGGAATATATATCAAATATGAAGAAGCTGGACAGATGGAATGTGGGCAATGTGTGTTTGATGATTGGATTGGAGTGAATAAGATTGACGAACGATACGAAACCAAAAACAAAGAAGGATAAAATATCCAATGGATACATACTTGTATATATGCCTAACCATCCGCGAGCCATTAGGCGTGGACAGTGGCAAGGATATGTATATGAGCATGTCATTGTAGCTGAAAAGATGTTGGGTAGACCGTTAAGGGATAACGAGGAAGTGCATCATCTTAATATGAATCCTGCGGATAATCGTCCAGAAAACTTGCTTGTTTTAGAAAAAGGGCAGCATACGAAAATACATAATTTTATGCGTAGGTATGACTTGTATTCTGTGTTTGAAGAAATCGCAACCGATGGACATATCGTGAAGAAATGCTTGTTTTGTGATGAATACATAGTTAATGAGAATAAGAAATTTTGCAGTATAGAGTGTAGACGAAAATATGAAGAACAAAAGAAAGGTGAACAAAATGATCAGCAAAATGAAGCAAGTGTTTGAGATGTATGTGGATTGGGTGATTGATGCGTTTCCTGTTTATATTGTTTTGTCGGCTTTGACGATGATACTTATTGACATGATGTGAAGGTGTTTTGTCTTTTTCTTTTTGGACTCGTAGCTCAGTTGGTTAGAGCAGCGGACTCATAATCCGAAGGTCGCAGGTTCAAGTCCTGCCGAGTCCACCAAGATTTTGATGATGTAGAAGGAATTCCTTACCTTTTCGTTGAATTGAGTAGACGGAAGGGAGGGAATGTGATGGAAGCTAAAATTTTAAGTAATGATGAGAAAAAACAAATGTTTTTAAATGCTGTCAAAGAAATAGAGGCAGATATTGAGATATTAAAAGATATCGCCATTAAAAACAATCCAGAAATTAAAGAAGAAGTAAATCGATTAGTTAAAACGATACTTAGCAATGTTAAAGTATTAAAATCGTTTAGAGACTTTGAATAAGTTGTAAAAGCTTGAAATGATTTAATTAAAGCATCCGTTTTATCGGGTGCTTTTTTATTTGGAGGGAAGAAAATGTTACTTGCATTTCAAATTTTATTGTTTATTTTAATCGTGTTGTTTGGCATGGGCTTGTTCAGTGATGAAAGCCGAGAGAATAAAAACAGATATTTGAGTGTTGTATTGGCAAGTGTTATTGCTTTGAGTGTAAGTCTTTTTGTGGGGTGAAGTGATGATTAATATTGAGGAAGTTATTTATCACAATGAAGGTGTAACTGTTCATTTTACATATAAAGGCGATGATATTGAATTTGATGGATATATTAGGCTAAGTCTTAAAGAATACAAAGCAAGTGGCAATGGTGAGGATTTGGATTATTTAGTGAAGTGTATTTTGGTAAGGGAATTGCACTATTTGGTGAATAGATATTGAAGACATTGGAGGGATAAGATGAATGTTAATGAAAGAGCAGATTACTTATATTAAAGATAGTGAAATTGTGGAAGTTCCTAAAAATGCGTCATTGTTTATCGTTAAAGATAATTTTGATGAGGAATATTTGAAAAGGATGATGAACACAGGAGTAATAATGAATTCAGATGCAGAAGTGCAATGGATTAGTGAGGATGAGTTAGGAGGTTAATTTTTTTGATTATATAAGTGTATGATTATATGTTTATATGATGTGTGGCTGGTGACAAATAAATGGCATTCAAATTTGTTGAATGTGAACGCTGCCCAACAACATTTAAGGTAAAGAAAATTAAGAAGGATATGGTTGGTTTTTATTACGGCGATCCTGTTTATCATCATTATTATGAGTGCGTTAGATGTAAATACAAACATACTGTGAAGATTGATACGCCATCTGTGAATATATGGACTGATCGAATGTTCATGCTGAAGTGGTATATGCAGATATATCGAAAAGATGAAAAGAAGTGCGAAGAGTTGGCAAGGGAATATGAGATTGCTAAAAGGGAAGCCGAGAAGGTAATTGATGATGTGAAGAAGGTAGTTGGGATTGAGTAGGTGTTGTTTTATTTTTTAAATATATAAGTGTATGCTTATATGTTTATGTGATGTGAGATGATGGGAAAATGAAAAATGAGTGCAAACCCGTGCACACTGTTACACATGCCAAAGGGGGTGAAAGATATGTTAAACGAACGTGAAATGAAGGCAATACAATTGTATTATCAAGGCGGTATGACAGTTGAAGAGATCGCTCATGAGTGTGGATATAAAAACAGATCATCTATCTATAAACTTTTGAAACGTGAAGATGCTCAAGAGTATATTGACATGCTTGCACAAGAAAGTTTAAAGGAAGCGTTGCGAACATTGCGTATTAACTCACGTGATCTTTCAAAGATCATTGTTGATATTGCACGTGGCAATATAAAGAATACAAAGACAGTCTATGCCCAGTTGAATGCTTTGACGAACGCACTTGAGAAAGCTGGACTCAATCAGAAAACACTTGTTATTGAAGAATCGAACAATGATGATCAAGATTATAACGAATTGCTGGATATGTTGAAGAAAGAAGAAGGCAGCAAAGAGGAATGAGTTAAAAAATTTTAATCAATTTGTATCATTTGACTACACCCTCTTGATACATTTTTGAGATATTGATATAATAGGCTTAACGATGTATCAAATACATGTATCAAAAATAGGAGGGTGTAGTCGTATGAAATATGGATATGCAAGGGTATCATCATCTGGTCAAAATTTAGAAGCGCAATTGAAACAGTTAGAGGAGTTTGGATGTGAAAAGATATTTAAGGAAAAAGTAAGTGGACGTAAAAAGGATAATCGTGAACAATTCAATAAACTTTTAGAAACAGTTAAAGAAGGCGATGTGATTGTAGTAACTAAACTAGATCGCTTTGCCAGAAGTACAAAAGATGCTTTGAATACAATAGAATATCTTAATTCAAAAGGTGTCGGACTTGTTGTTTTAAATATGGGTGGTGAAAAGGTAGATACTACTACAGCAATAGGAAAGTTAATGGTAACAATTCTTGCTGGTATCGCAGAATTTGAAGCAGATATGATACGTGAAAGACAGCTTGAAGGTATTGCATTAGCAAAGCAAAGAGGTGTCTATAAAGGCAGACCAAAGAAGTATACAGAGCATAATAAAGGTCTACAATATGCACTTGAATTATTCCGTAATCGTGACAAAAATGGGATGACAGTTAATGAGATAGCCGAGATCACGAAAATAAGTCGAGCAACGATATATCGTGAAGCAAAACGATTAAATATTGATTAACAAAGACGGTCAACAATTGACGGTCTTTTTTCTTTTGCTCTTTTTTACGGTAGGGGGTATGCCTTCTGTTTTTGGCTGGCAATCCCCAGCAGCAGGTATCACAAATTTTTTTACCAAATTTTCAACCCTTTAAAAAAGGAGCATTCCCGTTAGGAGCTTTTCCGGGGACTTGATCAAAAAAAGCCCTCTTGGTATGATGCAGGGG
>NZ_LQYX01000078.1:70398-80569 GCF_001587475.1 Geobacillus sp. B4113_201601 | reverse complement strand
GGTACTAGTATAGACAAGGGGAGCGAGAATCAACCAGAGTTCGTAAACTTTTTCTATGTAACGGCTGAATAGTTACTCTCCACAAAGTCTTGACTGACTCCCGATTCCTAAAAATCTAGTGTCTAATATCGTGTTATGTTAAAATAGTCTTAAATAGAGAGGTGTGTCTTAATGACAGGATCATTGAACAATGAACATGATATCGGATATAAATACCTATTTAGTAACAAAAAGGTATTTTTTCAATTATTAAACACGTTTATTAAAAAAGAATGGATAAAAAAGCTGGACGAACAACATCTCCAAAAGATTGAAAAGTCCTTTATTTTACACGACTTCATTGAGAAGGAAGCAGATATTATTTATGAAATGAAAACGGAAGAACAAGATGTATATTTTTACATTTTATTGGAGCTTCAATCATCTGTTGATTATTCAATGCCTTTCCGTTTATTGCAGTATATGTATGAGCTATGGAGGGATATAATAAAAAATACAGATCAAAGGGAGTTCAAGAGCAAAAAATTTAAGCTTCCTGTCATTGTTCCAATTGTATTGTATAATGGTCAAAATAAATGGACTGCTCCATTAGCATTTAAAGACTACTTTCATCAAGGTGAACTCTTTGGTGAACAAGTATTAGATTTCAAATATATCTTATTGGACGTCAATCGAATGGAAAAAGATGAATTAATAAATAACGAGAACTTGATATCGTCTATATTTTATCTTGATCGTACCGTCAAGAATGAAGAAGAGATCTTTGAAAGATTAAACACCATTTCACGAGTCCTCCAATATATCCCACGGGAAGATTTCTTGGTATTTAAAAATTGGGTAAAACATATACTAATCAACAGGTTCCCAGAAGAACAGTCTGAAGAAATAATAAGCCTCATTGAAAATTCGAATCAAAAGGAGGTGTCCTTGATGATTTCAGGGCTAGAGCAAAGTTATAAAAAAAATACAGAAAACGCATTAGCTGTTGTGAAGTTATTACTTGAAGGAAAGACTGTTGAGGAGATATCTGAGAAATTACATTTACCGCCAAAAAAGGTTATAGAAATAAAA
This sequence comes from Geobacillus sp. B4113_201601, assembly GCF_001587475.1. Lineage (NCBI taxonomy): Bacteria > Bacillati > Bacillota > Bacilli > Caryophanales > Anoxybacillaceae > Geobacillus > Geobacillus sp. B4113_201601. The sequence continues at coordinate 79,498 of NZ_LQYX01000078.1, read as the reverse complement.
GAGATGTTTGAGTCTATGAACAGCAAATTGAATTAACACGTTCTGCGGCAAAGGCAGGACGTTTTTTATTTAAAAAACGAATCATTTTTCAAGAAATTTAAGTGCCAAGAATCCGAGTTCGACAGTTTTTAGGCCATTTTAGGCAAATGAAATTGGACATTTTTCTTCAAAAAACAGCGGCCTTGATCAGCGAACCAAACTGACGGCCAAACAAGTGCAACTCTTTGCGGCCCTAGGGCTGGAGCCTTCTCCGAAGATCCTAGGCATCCATCCTCACGCATAGAAGGCTGGTGAAAAACCGCTGATTCCCTTCATCAATGGGAGAACGCGTGAAAAGCAGGACCGATGCAACAAGGTTTTTCTAGTTGAGAAATGACATTGCCAAGCCGTATCCAAGATTAAATCACCAGTTTCTTAGATACACGCCCAACGTATGCCCCAATGCCCCTCGTTCCTTTAGTATCAAGGGATGAGAGGCATTTTGTTTGCCTAGTCACTGTCGAAATCGGGGAATCCTTGTTGAACAGGAAAAGCCGTTGTTTGCTATTTTGTCTAAATTTATTCCTAATGAAACTGAATGTATGATGAAATGTGAAATGCTGTAAAGTTTTATGGTAAAATGGAACTGCATAGTCTTCTGAATATTTGTCAGCGATTAGAGTGATTCGGGAAACGACCAACGCGTATGGAGGAAAAATGAAGATGGCGCACAATTTCCGTTTTTTAGAAGAAAAATGGGAAGTTCTCGCTCGCGTGGGGGAAACAGCGGAACGAAACGTATATCAAAATCCAAACGTGGCGATGAGTGAGCTGAGGAAATTTGCGGAAACGATTACAAAATATATTTTAGCTTTAGAAGAAATTCGGGAAGAGCGGGGAACGGATCAGCAAGAACGCCTAAGAGTTCTGTTGTACGAGCAAATTATCCCGAAAGAAATCTATGACTTATTGACGGTCATTCGGCTGAAAGGAAATGAAGCGGTACATAATCCGAGTTATGGAGAAGTAAACGAAGCAAAGGCTTTATTGCATATGGCGTTCCGCATCGCCGTTTGGTTTATGGAAGTGTATGGCGATTGGTCATTCCAAGCTCCGGAGTATATCGAACCGACACCGCAAACCTCTATCACAACAGATGAGTTCGATCAGATCGTTCAATCATACGAAGAAAAGCTCGCTCGATTGGAAACGGAGCTTGAAAAGATACGGAAAGAACAGCTATATATTAGCAGTGAAGAGAAGCAAAAACGACGTGAATTCTCTCAACGTGCCATCGCGAACTTCGAATTGACGGAGGCGGAAACCCGTCTTCTTATTGACCAACAATTACGAGAGGCCGGGTGGGAGGCGGACTCTGAAAAGTTGCGGTTCTCCAAAGGCGTTCGCCCGGAAAAAGGGCGAAACATGGCCATCGCCGAATGGCCTTTAAAACGCGGTTACGCCGATTATGCGCTATTTATTGGTCTTGAGCTGGTGGGCATCATCGAGGCGAAACGCGCCAGCAAAGATATTCCAGCGGACATTGAACAAGCAAAAGAATATGCCCAATTAGTCGTTCGACATGGCAACGAAGTGATCCATGAGCCGTGGGGAGACTATTTTGTTCCGTTTCTCTTTGCCACGAATGGGCGGCCGTATTTAAAACAACTCGAACAAAAATCAGGCATTTGGTTTTTAGACGCTCGTAAATCGACCAATCATCCGCGTCCGCTTCAAGGATGGTATACCCCTAGTGGGCTGAAAAAGCTATTGGAACAGGACATTGAGCGTTCAGAACAATTTTTGCGTGATGAAAAGTTTGATTATTTGAAATTAAGACCTTACCAAGTGAAAGCCATTCAAGCGGTTGAAAAAGCACTCGAAGAGAAAAGACGCAGCATTTTAATCGCCATGGCAACCGGAACAGGGAAGACGAGAATGGCGATTGGCCTTATTTACCGATTGCTTAAAGCGAAACGCTTTAACCGTATCTTATTCCTTGTCGACCGAAAAGCGCTAGCGGAACAAGCAGAAAGCGCGTTTAAAGAAAGCAAGATGGAAAGTTTCCATACGTTCACCGAAATTTATAGTTTACAATCGTTATACGATCAAAAACCAGACAACGAAACGAAAGTGCATATCGCGACCGTACAAGGGATGTTAAAACGAATTTTTTATAACGACCGCTCGGAAGACATCCCGCCGGTGGATCAGTATGATTGCATCATTGTGGACGAAGCCCACCGCGGTTATACGCTAGATAAAGAAATGGATGAGGTCGAACTGCAATTTCGCGATCATCAAGACTACGTCAGCAAATACCGCAAAGTGCTCGATTATTTTGATGCCGTCCGCATCGGATTGACGGCGACGCCGGCGCTTCATACGACAGAAATTTTTGGGCCGCCGGTCTTCACGTATTCTTACCGAGAAGCGGTAGTGGATGGCTATTTAGTCGACCATGAACCCCCGTATCAATTTGAAACGGTGTTGAAAAAAGAAGGGATTACGTGGGCGAAAGGGGAAACGGTCGATGTGTATGACACGGTGACAGGAACGATTTCGCAAGAGTATTTAGAAGACGAAGTCAACATTGACGTGTCGCAGTTTAACACCAAAGTCATTACCGAAAGCTTTAATCGTGTCATCATTCGCGAATTGACGAACTATATTTCTCCGGATGACGAAGGAAAAACGTTAATTTTTGCCGCTACGGATGATCACGCTGATTTAGTCGTTCGCCTTTTAAAAGAAGAGTTCGAAACTCTATACGGCGAAGTCGAAGACAACGCGGTGATGAAAATTACCGGTTCAATTAAAGATCCTTCCGGGGCGATCCGCCGCTTTAAAAATGAAAAATATCCAACCATTGTCGTTACCGTTGATTTGCTGACGACGGGGGTGGACGTGCCGGCGATTACGAATCTCGTCTTCTTGCGGCGTGTCCGCTCGCGCATTCTGTATGAACAAATGTTAGGACGCGCGACGAGAAGATGTGAAGAAATCCGAAAAGACCATTTTAAAATTTTTGACGCGGTTGGGATTTATGAATCTTTAAAGCCGTATACGAGCATGAAACCGGTCGTAACGCGCCCGAATATTTCGCTGACCCAGTTAGTCGAAGAACTAGAGGGACTAGAAAAAACAGAACATCTTCACTATCAAAAAGAACAACTTATCGCCAAGATCCAGCGGAAAAAGTGGAAATGGTCCGATCGGCAGCACCAAGACTTTCAAGTGCTGTCCGGCGGCAAAACGGTCGATGAGTTTATCGATTGGGTAAAAGCCTTGCCGCCGGAGGAATTACCTGTACAATTAAAAGAGTACAAGTCGATGTTCCGCTATATGGATGAAAATCGCTACCGGGAAAATAAGCAATATATTTCCAGACATGAGGATCAACTGATCGCGGTCAAACGCGGCTACGGAAACGCGGAAAAGCCAGACGACTACTTGCAGTCGTTCGGCGAATTTATTCGCAACAATATGAACAAAATTCCGGCTTTAATGATCGTTTGCCAGCGGCCGACCGAGCTAACGAGGGAAGAACTGAAAAAGCTGCTGCTTGAACTGGACCAAAAAGGCTTTTCCGAGAAAAAACTGCAAGCGGCGTGGCGGGAGGCGAAAAACGAAGACATCACGGCGGACATCATCGCCTTCATTCGCCAACAAGCACTAGGCGATCCGCTCATTAGCCATGAAGAACGGATTAAAAACGCCATGAAAAAGATTTACCAAATGAAAGCATGGCCGCCGGTGCAAAAGAAATGGCTCGAACGCATTGAAAAGCAATTGCTGCAAGAATCCGTTCTTCATCCCGATCCGGAAAAAGCGTTTGACTATGAGCCGTTTAAAAGCCACGGAGGCTTCCAACAATTAAATAAAATTTTCGACGGACAATTGGCTCACATTGTTCGCGAAATTAATCACAACTTATACAACTATTCGAAGAAGGAGCAAGCGTAGATGAACAACAGAGAAATCGTACAAAAGCTTTGGAACTTATGTAATGTTCTACGTGATGATGGAATTACCTATCATCAATACGTTACAGAGCTAACTTATCTGTTATTTTTAAAAATGATGAAAGAAACCGGTCAAGAATATATCATTCCCGAAAACTATCGCTGGGATTCGTTAGTGGCAAGAGACGGGATTGAACTAAAAGAGCATTACCAACAGTTGTTGCTTGATTTAGGAAAAGAGGAAAATGAATTATTAAAACAAATTTATACGGACGCGACATCGAACATTAGAGAACCAAAGAATCTAGAAAAAATTGTTCAATCCATCAATAACTTAGATTGGTATAACGCGAAGCAAGAAGGTTTAGGCGATTTGTACGAAGGACTGTTAGAAAAGAACGCGAGTGAAGTCAAATCAGGAGCGGGGCAATATTTTACGCCTCGCGTCCTTATTGATGTCATTGTCGAGCTCGTAAATCCACAGCCCGGCGAGCGCTGCCATGACCCTGCCGCGGGAACCTTCGGCTTTATGATCGCGGCCGATCGTCATGTGCGTGAGCAGACGGATGATTATTTTGACTTATCCCAAGAAGAAATTGAATTTCAAAAATACAAGGCCTTCTCCGGAGTAGAGCTGGTCAGAGATACGCATCGCTTAGCGGTCATGAACGCGCTGCTTCATGATGTCCATGGTGAAATCTTGTTAGGCGATACCCTCTCATCACTTGGTGAGCGTTTGAAAAATTATGACGTGATCTTAACGAATCCGCCGTTTGGGACGAAAAAAGGCGGCGAACGGGCAACACGAACAGACTTTACCTTTACAACATCAAACAAGCAGCTGAACTTCTTGCAACACATTTACCGAGCTTTGAAACCGAATGGAAAAGCACGAGCCGCTGTCGTTGTCCCTGACAACGTCTTGTTCGAAGGCGGAGTCGGCGCCGACATTCGTCGCGACTTAATGGACAAATGCAACTTGCATACGATTTTACGCTTGCCGACCGGGATTTTCTACGCCCAAGGGGTGAAAACGAACGTTTTATTCTTCACCCGCGGAAAAACCGACGTCGGCAACACGAAAGAAGTATGGGTGTACGATTTACGGACGAACATGCCGTCTTTCGGCAAGCGGAATCCGTTGACGAAAGAACATTTTGCAGGATTTATCAAGGCCTACACAGCAGAAGACCGCCGTCAAGTCAAAGACGAGCGCTGGAATGTGTTTACAAGGGAAGACATTGCGAAAAAAGACGACAGCTTAGATATTGGCTTAATTGCTGATGAATCCCTATCCGTCTACGAAAACTTGCCAGACCCGATCGACTCCGCCGAAGAAGCGGTGGAAAAATTAGAATTGGCGATTTCGCTGCTAAACGAAGTCATCGCCGAGCTAAAAGCGGTCGAACAACCTAATAGCTACCAAGCAACGAACGAAGTGCTGAAAGTAGCAGAAACATCTGAGGTGCTTAAATAATGAGCAAAACGAAACAAAAATCGCTGGAAGAACTGCTAGAAGAAGCGTTAGTACCGGAAGACGAACAGCCGTATGAAGTGCCGGGGAATTGGGTGTGGGTTAGACTAGGTAGTATTAGTAGGTTTATTGACTATCGAGGTAAGACACCTAAAAAAACTGAATCAGGTATAAGACTAATCACTGCTAAAAATGTTAGAATGGGTTATATCCAAGACGAACCTAAAGAATTTATTAGTGAAAAAGATTATGATTCATGGATGACTAGAGGGATTCCAAATGTGGGTGATATATTATTTACAACCGAAGCACCTTTAGGGAATGTGGCTCAATTGGATATTAATGAGAAAATTGCGCTCGCTCAAAGGATTATCACAATCTCCCCTTATCAGCCACTTGAAAAGACTTTCTTTAAATATTGTTTAATGAGTCCACAAATGCAAGCTCTAATTAAAAGTAACGCTACTGGAACTACTGTTTCTGGGATAAAAGCGAGTAGGCTAAAGGAAATAGAGGTGCCTTTAGCTCCTTTACACGAACAAAAACGCATTGCTGAGAAAGTCGAGCGTCTTTTTGCGAAAATTGATGAAGCGAAGCGGTTGATTGAGGAAGTGAAGGAGTCGTTTGAACTTCGACGGGCGGCGATTTTGGATAAGGCGTTTAAGGGACAATTAGGTACAAATGATCCTAATGAGCAGAGTATGCTTGAAGCTTCCGATACTATAAAACAAAAAGACCTTATCCCGAAGGAAGAACAACCATATGAAGTGCCGGAGAATTGGGGATGGGTAAAGTTAAAATCCTGCTTAAAAAGATTACAATATGGATACACGGCATCATCATCGACTTTAGAGGAAGGTCCGAAATATCTACGTATAACGGATATACAAAATGATAGTGTAGACTGGGGAACAGTCCCTTATTGTAAGATCGATGAAGATTTGTTAGAAAAATATAAACTGAATAAAGGAGATATCGTTATTGCAAGAACAGGGGCAACAACTGGCAAAAGTTTTTTGATAGATGATGTACCTTCTTGTTCAGTTTTTGCTTCTTATTTGATTAGATTAACTACGAATGATGATTTGAATTCACCATATCTATGGAATTATCTAAAAACTCCAATGTATTGGAAACAAATAACTGTTGTAAAAAAAGGAATTGCGCAGCCGGGAGCGAACGCCCAAATTATAGGGGAGCTTAGTGTTCCATTACCACCTGTCCACGAACAAAAACGCATTGCTGAGAAGGTAGACAATTTATTAAGTAAATTAGAGACTGAAAAAGAAATAGTTTTAGAAGTCGAACAAAAACTTGATTTATTAAAGCAAGCTATTCTCAACAAAGCCTTTCGTGGCGAACTTGGTACAAACGATCCAACCGATCAACATGCCATTGAGTTGTTAAAAGAAGTGCTGAAATCGAAATAAACCATTTTATATAAGAGTTCACTCAACAAGGAGGGGGTGAGCTCTTTTTTCTCTTCACTACCATTTCCACCCTTCCGACGAAAATCGGGAGGATTTTTTGTATCCATTGTCGAATGAATCCTTGACAAACTAAGGAAAGAGAAGGAGTTTTTCGCTCGTAGATGTTGAAGTCAGCGCCATCATCGCGTTATCTAGGCAATACGGCTCTTTGTAGCGATGCAGACGGTAACGGATCTTGCCTACTGTAGCGAGATGGAGGTGCGTCGTATCAGTCACATCCTTGAAATGGCGTGTGCAGCTTGCGACGAGGGCTGTGTTTTAAATTTATGTTACCCCCATAATAATATTAGTTTTGGAGGTAAATGGTTGATCATATGTATGCACATTGGGGGATGACAATGAAAATTTATGCTGAGCCGCTGGCCATATCCACTGATCAATGGTTGGACATGTTAAACGATCGAAGTGTATTCCATGAAGAAGATGTGGAGCTGATCCGAACATTGTATTATTTTCCGGATTGTCGCGCATCGGGGAAAGAGCTGGCGCGTTTTTTAAACAAAGTGAGCCATTCCCCTTTCAATGCTCAAGTAGGAAGATTGGGAAAACGCATTATTCGAAAATACCCTGATGTTCAGTTTCCCATTCGTGAGGACGGGAAAATACGGTATTGGCATATTCCTTTTTTAGGAGAAGAGCATCGCGATAAGTATATTTGGCAATTGCGCCCTGAATTACGCGAGGCGGTGCGTCGATACGAACAAACGGACATGGATCATCAAAGCGATACGTTATTGCCGAGCGAGTTGGAGGATGTCTCGCTGCGCGAAGGCGGGAAAAAGCTGGTTGCTGTGAATCGGTATGAACGAAATGTAAGGGCGCGGAGGCTTTGTTTGCAAAAACACGGCTACCGTTGTTCCGTCTGTCAATTTGACTTTGAGCAAGTTTATGGAGAAATCGGGAAAGGATTTATCGAAGTTCATCATCTCATTCCGCTGAGCGAGATTGGTGAGCAATATACGGTGAACCCGTTTGACGATTTGCGTCCGGTCTGCCCGAATTGCCATGCCATGTTGCATAGAGGGAATTTATCGATTGAAGAATTGCGGGAGATTGTTGAAGCACGTAGAAGGATTTAGTTTGTAGTTGAGCGTCTGGCCAGCTGCATGTCGGGGTGGCTTGGCCAGACACCGGCAAATGGCGGCGGTGGAAGAAGGAGTGTTCCCCATACCCGTCAAGGCTACCGGTAGAAAAATTTTAAGACGAGACTCGTGTGATAGGCTTGGATCGTGGACCAAAGCAACGGACGTTGATGCAGGAGAAGAAGGAAAAACACTTCTCGCAAAAACGCCACAGCCCGATCGGTAAAACGTTGATTCAAGCCCTCGCTTGAAAGGGAACAGCCATGCCAGAGCGTCAAGGCCGCACACAACCGCTTAGGCACCTGTTTGGACAGCAAACCATCCCCCATGCACAGAGAGTCAGACAGGCTTCCGCCGTTAACGAACGCTGTCGCCGGATCAATCTTGTTTTCCGTACGAGACGGGTTATTCCTTTGGGAGAAAAGAGCTGGCGAATGGTTGGAATCCATGCTTGCATTTGTTTTTCCATGAAAGAAACCTTTTCTAAACGTAGAGTGTTCGTTAGAAAGGATACCATGCTTTTGACGATGCACAAAGACCAAAATTCTCAACTTGATGGGGATGGGGCAAAGTACGAAGAAATTTAGCAAAAATACTAAATAATTGTATAAAACCTGCCGATACATCATAGTGAGACAATTCATTTTTGATATAAGAGGCAGGTGGAATGAATATGTCCTTTTTGAAATCCATCGGCAACATGTTCAGCAAGGCGAGCCACTATGTAGAGAAAAAAATAGAAAATACAGCCAAACACGTGGCCAGCGACTTGAAAAAAGCCGAGAAGACCATGCATCGAGCGGTGCATCAAGTTGAAAAGAGAGTTGAGCACGCGGCCAAAGAAGTAAAGAAAGATGTCGTGCACATCAGCCGCGAAGCGAGAGAAGCGTTTCATCACGCGGAAAAGAAAGCAGAACAAGTGGTCAAACATGCAACGCACCATGTGAAAAAAGCCGAGAAGGCCGTGCATCGAGCGGTGCATCAGGTTGAAAAGAGAGTTGAACGCGCAGCCAAAGAAGTAGCGAAAGACGCGGGGCATATCGGCCATAAGGCCAAGGAAGTATTTCAGCATGCAGAAAAGAAAGCGGAACAAGCTGTACAGCATGTGGC
>NZ_LQYX01000078.1:68336-70315 GCF_001587475.1 Geobacillus sp. B4113_201601 | reverse complement strand
TCGCGGCATACACAAAATAGAACAGAAAGCAGAGCATATCGCGAAACAAACCGTTCATGATATAATACATGCAGGAGAAAAAGTCGAACAAACGGCTCGGCAAGTAGCGAAGAATGCAGAAAAATCATGGCATGGATTGACCAAACACCCCATTGAAAGCACAGTGGAGTTTGTGAGAGGAGCGGGAGAGGCGGCTTTACAGGACGTGACATACAATCTGGCACACCGTCCTTATCACAGTCCGCATCCCGTCGCCTACGAATGGGGGCAAATGACAGGACACGCGGTATCGACTGTAGCCGGAGTAGTCGAAACAGCCGGGTCCATCCCTTTAGCCGCAGCCGGGATCGCCCTTAGCGGCACGGGAGTAGGAGCGGCGATCGGAGCTCCAGCCACTGCCATCGCTGTTGCCGGAGCCACTCATGGAGCCACTTTAGCGACAACAGGAAGCTCCCACTTCGTCCAACACGCGAACGAACTGTACCAGCGAATGAGCCGGAGCGAAGGGGAGTCGGGGAAAGCGGTTAAGGGGGCAGAACAAGCTAGGAAGTTTACCAAGGAAGAGTTAGCAACTAAACCAAAAAATTCACCTGACCCTGACAAATGGCAGAAAAAAGGTGGAAAGATTACAATTGATGAGAATGGTACATGGACTTATCATGATTGGGAAGGAAACTCTGTGACATATCTAGGGGGCTATCCAGATTTCAAAGGAGCGGGAATGGTGAAACAGGAAGTTCAAATTGGAAAGTTTGAAAGCTATGACAAAGACTTTGCTAAGGCGGATAAACTAGCTCCTAACGGCCCTATAGATCGTGATGTTAGTACATGGCATCACCACCAGGATGAAACGACCATGCAAGAAATGGATAGGATATTGCACAGCAGATTTACGCATAGAGGTGGAATGTCCAAAACTAAAAAAAGAAACAAACAAGGAGATGATTAATATGGATTTTATCGGCTATGGGAAAGCAACAATACAAATGATAGATGAATTTGAACAATATATTGGTTTTTCATTACCTAAGGACTATAAGCACTTTCTATTGCAATATAACGGGGGAAAACCTCGGGAAAGATACTATTCTTTTTTTGTTGAGGAGTTAAATGAAAGCATTCCGTTAAATGTATTATACGGATTAAATACAGATATAAAACAAGTAGATTTGAAGGTGTGGCACGATGAATACCGTGATGATTTAATTGAAAATTGTATAATAATCGGAAGTGACCCTGGGTCAGGAATGATTGTTTTGGTAAATGATCATGAAGAGGGAGGGGTTTATTATTGGGATCACTCATGGCATTTTGACCAATCCAATGAAGAAAATAATTTATATAAAATTTCGGATAGTTTCCAAAATTTTTTTGATGGATTAAAAAAGCTGTAAATACGCGTTTACTTATCATAAGCAGGATCGTACAATACAACCAATAAAAACTTGACAAACACGCTTAGACCAACTTTCAAAGGCTTGTTCCAACTTGAACCATAAGTAGGAATGAGCCTTTTTGGCATGTCCAAAATCAAAAGATGAAAAGGAGAATGGTAAGACAAGCACGGGGAACGTTAGAAGTAAGGAGACTACTCAAACAAGCTGAATACTTTAAACAGTTGGCTGGCAAAAAGGACGGGCGAAGCCATTCGCCTTTTGGAAGAATGACAGCGTGAAGCATCTGTAAAGCATAATAAAAGTGTGTTAGCCTGCAAAAAACAGGAATTGGTCGTAGTTGTAAATTGGCGCATTATTTTAGAATCCCTTTTTCAAATGATTTTAGACGGGTTCGGAAAGAATGTGCTAATTGATATTGTGTGTCGACGTTCATGCGATCTAACCAGCACCTTATTGTATATGGATTGGGGCGAATGGCATGACATGCTATGTCAACTGTAGCGAGGGCAATCGAAACAGCTAGATTCATGGCTTCAGAAGTAGGTGGCATTGCCCTTAGCAGCACGGGAGTAGGAGCGGCGG
>NZ_LQYX01000078.1:64532-68326 GCF_001587475.1 Geobacillus sp. B4113_201601 | reverse complement strand
CTTCGTCCAACACGCGAACGAACTGTACCAGCGAATGAGCCGGAGCGAAGGGGAGTCGGGGAAAGCGGTTAAGGGGACGGACGAAGCTGAGAGGCTTGCTAAGAGGACATCAAAAGCTCCTAACAAGACTTTTGTTGACAATCCATTTGATAATGCAGGTAGCCTAAAGCCGAATGTAAAGTATAAAGCTGGTGAGCACCATTATGATTATGAAACAGATCATCTTGGTAGAATTGAAAAGTTTATTGCTAATGATCTAAAATTAACTACAAGAGATGAACGATTACCGCATACCTCTAATACGCCTGGTAAACAGCCAGGAGACCATGCAGGCCATCTGGCAGGAGACAGGTTCGGTGGTTCTCCGGAGCTTGATAACCTAGTATCTCAGTCAAGTAAGGTAAATCTAAGTGAGTACAAAAAATTAGAGAATGAATGGGTAAGAGCACTAAAGGCAGACCCTCCAAAACATGTGTCTGTTGAGGTAAAAGTAAACTATGATGGGGATTCACCTCGACCGTCTGGTTTTAACATAACTTATGAAATAGATGGAAGGATTAAAGTTGTTAATTTGGTAAACTAAGGGAGGTCTGAAAATGACAAAAGTGTTTGAAGATTACCTTTCAGAATTGCAAGCGGATATGGTCACGATTTGTCTGGAATATGTAAATAACAAAGCAGATATGATTTTTATATATGCTTCAAACGAATTTGGACAATTTAGTTCAGATGTATTCTATAAAATAAACGGTTGTATTGTTGAAAAACACAAGTTAAATAGTGTAGTTCAAAAAGGGAATGGTCAGTCAAAGCATATTTATGACGTCTCAAAAGAAAGACAAATTGCAATGCTTAACATTTGTAATGAAAATTTACGTAAAATTAAGGACTTGTGCCAAAAATATAACAGAGAAATGCCAACAGAGATGAAATTAATTTATGATGTGCATAAGAATAAATTAGAAGTTCAATACAGTTATGAGATAAAATATACAAATGATCCAGTGAAAACAGCAGGGCATGTTTTTGACGAGTGGTTTGAAGAAATGGGAGGAAAATTGTAGCTTATAATTCTAGTAGCAAGGGCGTACAATACAACCAATAAACCCAACAGTAAAAAACTTAATAAACTTTCAAAGGCTTGTTCCAACTTGAACCATAAGTAGGAATGAGCCTTTTTGGCATGCCCAAAATCAAAAGATGAAAAGGAGAATGGTAAAACAACAAGCACAGGGGACGTTAAAAGTAAGGAGACTACTCAAACAAGCTGAATACTTTAAACAGTTGGCTGGCAAAAAGGACGGGCGAAGCCATTCGCCGTTTGGAAGAATGACAGCGTGAAGCATCTGTACAGCATAATAAAAGTGCGTTAGCCTGCAAAAAACAGGAATTGGACGTAGTTGTAAATTGGCGCATTATTTTAGAATCCCTTTTTCAAATGATTTTAGACGGGTTCGAAAAGAATGTGCTAATTTATATTGTGTTTCGACGTTCATGCGTTCTAACCAGTACCTTGTTGTATATGGATTGGGGCGAATGGCGGGACATGCTATGTCAACTGTAGCGAGGGCAATCGAAACAGCTAGATTCATGGCTTTAGAAGCAGGTGGCATTGCCCTTAGCGGCACCGGAGTAGGAGCGGCGATCGGAGTCCCCGCCACTGCCATCGCGGCTATGGGAGCCGCTCATGGAGCCACTTTAGCGACAACAGGAAGCTCCCACTTCGTCCAACACGCGAACGAACTGTACCAGCGAATGAGCCGGAACGAAGGGGGTTCGGTGAAAGCGGTTAAGGGGACGGACGAAGCTGAGAGGCTTGCTAAGGGGACAGGTAATAGTATTTCTGATAACATGAAAACCAGAATTCCTAACAATGAAATTTTTGCACCTAATAAACGTGGAAATGCACCTATTAGCAAAAAAGATAATCGACCAATCGAGATACACCACGAGGGGCAAAATCCTAATGGTCCTTTTCATGAAATGCACGCCTCAGATCATCGATTTGGCGAAAACTATAAAAAGAACCATCCATGCTATAATGAGAAATCTGGCATTGACAGGAAGCAGTTTAGAAAGGACGTTAGAAAGTATTGGGAGTCCGAATGGGATAGAGGAAGATTTGATAAATGAGGTGGGAAGATATGAACGCTAACAAGTACAAATTCAAGTACTTTATGAATCCAGAAACCAATGCGGAGTTTACAGAAGAGAACTGTCAATTTTGCGGAACAGAAGAGAATTGCTTAGAAGGAGAGTACTTTGACAGAGGAGATGAAATTACGTCTGTTTGTCTAGATTGCTTAGTAAAGGGAGAAACTACGGTACAAATTCCCCAATACCTTAAAGACAGGTTGTATACACATTTAAAAAATACTTTTACGGAAAAAAACAGCGAGGAACTAAACGAATTATTTGAATCTATTATTAGTGAGTTAGAAAAAAATCCACCAGTACCGTGGATTCAATATAATGATTGGCCTGTATGCGATGGGGATTTTATGCAGTATGTTGGTGAGTGGAAACAAGAGGATTTTAATAACGCCTCGCAAAACGGGAACGGAAAAGATTACATCGTGTCGATATTAGATGATTTAACTAAAAGTAGGATTGATGATATCGATGTTTTTTGGAATGATATCGGTAATTACACCGCAGTTTTTGTGTTTAAGTGCTTACATTGCAACAAAATTATTGGAGTTGCACAGAGCTATTAAGCTGAGGGATTGGACTTAATTATGTCCAAGTATTAGAGCTAACGTGTCTTCGAAAACATATTTTTTTCTAGTGCCTTTTGTAGTATTTTCGTCGCGAAGTATGTGTAAAACCTTGATTGGCTTTATGCCTTTCAGGGTTTTTGTTTTTCGTGTTTTGTGTCTAAAGCTAGCCGAAACATTAGCCTCAGAGCTCATGCTATATACATGCAACATGAAGAGTTAACCTCTCCGTTATCCTGCACACCCTAAGCGCTGCATCATTTCCTCTAAAAATCTTGTAGGCTCAACCCGCAGGCTGCGCCATGGGGGAGGAAGCTCGTTGCAGGAGAAGTCAAATGTTAAGTTTTCAATGAGCATGTATATAGTTATGTCTAAATCGAGTATTTAGAAAATTAGAAACCATTGAACTAGATATATAGCCTTGTTTGCTATTTTGTTTTCGAGAGTCAAAATATATCAAAACTTCTGCATCTCAGTTGTATTTTGAGGTTCACGCTGTCATAATAGCTCCCTTGTCGCCCATGGATTGGGACAAATGACAGGACACGCGGTATCGACTGTAGCCGGAGTAGTCGAAACAGCCGGGTCCATCCCTTTAGCCGCAGCCGGACGGGAGTAGGAGCGGCGATCCGGAGTCCCCGCCACTGCCATCGCGGCTATGGGAGCCGCCCATGGAGCCACTTTAGCGACAGCAGGAAGCTCCCACTTCGCCCAACACGCGAACGAACTGTACCAGCGAATGAGCCGGGGTGAAGGGGTTTCGGAGAAAGCGGTTAAGGAAATAGAGAATGTTAAATATGGTGAACAATACACAAGGGTTAATCGTAAAAAAACCTTAAAGCCAAATGTAGGGTATACAACAAAAGAAGGATATAGATATACTACTGATGATAGGGGACGTATTTCTAGTGTTGAAGCTAAATTAGAGTTAGGAAAAGCCAACCGAAATTCGTACGCTCAAAAAGTAGTAGGAAGGGAAGATAGACTATCAAACGATGAAGGTGGTCATTTAATAGCAAGTATATTTAAAGGGTCTGGCGATATTGATAACTTAGTACCTATGAATGCTACACTAAA
>NZ_LQYX01000078.1:0-64491 GCF_001587475.1 Geobacillus sp. B4113_201601 | reverse complement strand
CCGCTTACCAGCCTCGTTTCTCAAATAGAAAAGCCCTGTCGCATCCGGATCGCCTTTCACACGCTCCCCCATGTTCTAGAGAAACAACCGTTTTTCACCAGTCCTCTAAATAGGAGTGAGTATAAAACTCTAGAGAATACATGGAAAAAAGCTTTAGAAGAGGGGAAAGAGGTAACGATTAGGGTGAAGCCTATATATGAGGGACAATCGGTTAGACCGAAAGAATTTAAAATCGACTACTCCATAAATGGTAAAAAATATTCCGAGAGACTAATTAACTATTCAGGAGGTAAGTAAGATGGAAACGTATAAAATGGAATATATATACCAACAAATTGCAGATATATTAGTTAATATGATTCCTGAGGCATGGAGAAAAATCCTGTTATACGCCGAATTTAGAGAAGGTTATAAAAAAATCTTTTTCTATTACTATCCAGAAAAAGAAGGAGAGCCGGTATATAGCCTTGATATAACAGATTTATTTGATGTTGATGAGAATGAATTTGATAGGTTAGAAAATGAGTTGTATAGCTGTTTTTCTAGATTAAGAGAAAAATTCAAAGAACAAGAACCATGGACGAATTTAACTTACATTTTGGATAACACAGGCCGAATGAAAATCCACTATGGATATGACGATCTTTCAGAAATGAGTCCTGTGGAAAAACAAGAAAAGTGGGAAAATGAATATTTAAATTAATTTACTGTGGATGAGCATTTTTCGAATGGGATTCGGAGTCTATGGGCCATCCATTAGGAGAAGGAGAGACGATGGAAGTGGAACACGTATACATCGGCCATGAGCGCTTGTCTGTTCCACGGTTGATTTTCCGCCGTCTGACGGCGGAAGAATGGCAAAAACGGATGTGCAAAAAAAGGAAAAAAGAAAAGGGAAGGCGCTGACACGCCAAACCCTCGAACAAAAGAAATACCACATCTTACTGACGAATTTACCACAAGAGTCGTTTGATGGTCAACAGGTTTATGAGCTCTATTCCCTGCGCTGGCCAATTGAATTATTTGATTTGCAGAAAGTTAAGAAGATGAAGAAAGAACGTTTCGAATGCCATTTATACGGGACGTTGGTTGCCATTTTCGTCACCCAGATGTTTCTGTTTCACGCTCGGATGTATTGACATCAAAAGGAAGACATTCAAATCAGTGAACGGAAAGCACTCGATCTTCTCCAATCGTATTGGCCCCGCCCGTTAAGATACTGCCGTGGCGGTCGATGGCATCGTTTCTTCCATCCACTGCAAAAAGGCTTCCACCATTTCTTCATCCCACTGTGTTCCTTTTCCTTGACGCAAAATAGCGGCTGCTTGGTGAATTTCCATGCCTTTGCGATACGGGCGATCCGATGTCATGGCATCAAACGCGTCAGCGACGGCGATGATGCGTCCGAACAGAGGGATGTCCTCGCCGCGCAGTCCATCTGGGTATCCTTTTCCATCGATCCGCTCATGATGGGAACGGATCCCCGGCAACAGCGGCTCAACCGGTTCTAGCGGTTGGATCTCGCGCAAAATCGATTCGCCAATGACAGGATGTTTTTTAATCCAGGCAAACTCTTCCTCGCTCAGTTTCCCTTCTTTCAGCAAAACAGCGTCGGGGATGCCGATTTTGCCAATATCATGGAGAAGGGCTGAGCGGTATAGCACCTCAAGCTGTTCCGGTGGCAAAGCGAGTTTTTCCCCGATGGCGCGAGCATAATGCGCCACGCGCAACGAATGTCCCGCGGTGTAAGGGTCGCGGGCGTCCAACGCCGCGGTCAAAACCGTGATGAAACTGTCCAATAGTTGTTTATTCAGCTGATCACGACTGTGTACAGCGCCGATCATATGGTTGAATCCGCGAAGCAATTCGGCGAACTCATCGGTATAAACGTTGTGGGCGATCGGTTCATACGCTTCCGTTTCCGCCCGTTTCATGTGAGTGAGCAAAACGTTGACCGGTTCATGGATTTCTTCGACCAATAAGCGCGCCAAAAATATAGAAAAGCCGATGCAAAAGAGCAAAATCGTCGCAGCCCAAGGCCAGTAGGACCAATGGGCCCCATTTGGATCGGTCATCGACCATTTGATTTCAGTAGCAAGACTAAACAGCAGAACAGGAAACGCACTGCTGAATAATACGGTGAGCTGCAGTTTCGTTTTTAAGGAAATGGAAAGCGGCACTTGTTCTGCCATTGAACCGATTTGCGCCGATAAAGATGCCAACAAGGGTCGGCATGCTTTCGTTGTCAAAAAAAACTCAATGAGCGCATGGAGTGAGGCGATCAGCACAGCCCCGGCCAACGCGTACAGAATATACCGATATGGAAGGGACAAAATATGGTAGCGAATGCACAAGGCGGTCAGCCCGGCGCCCGGGATCGACAACCCGAATAAGTGCGGCCCTAAAATCCGCCGAACGGCCAACAGCGGAAAGCGCTGCACTTGTTTGAAGGCTGCGAGCGCCAGTGACGGGTCTGGAGATTGGGATGCAAAAAAGCGGCGAATAGGGGCTACATCCCGGGCGAAGACGATCGCTTCCGCGGCCGCCATCACCATTGCCGATGTGAATAAAATGGCGATCAGCCATTTTCCTTCCTGCGCTGATACACGCAACGTTGTCAACATGAACGTTGTGCCTACTCCTCCGACGGCCATTGCGGATCCCATGACGTAGTAGCGCCATAATTGCCGCAAAAAGGAACGATACATTGGTTTCCTACCTTTCTTTGTCTAATTCGGCAAGTGATGATGTCTGGATGCTGTTGGAACAGAAACCCCGTCCGTTAAGGCGAGCGAGGGTGGAAACTTGCATTCGGCGCACCATGTCTTTTGTTTTGCATGTTGCTAAAGGTCGGTGACAACGAGGCACCGGAGGGATGAAAAACCGAAAAGCCAATGGTATTCCTAAGCGTCCGGTGATTGATTCGTGGATACGGCTTTGCCATCTCATTTCTCAACGAGAAAAACCTTGTTGCATCGGTCCTGCTTTTCACGCGCTCCCCCATCGATGAAGGGAATTAGCGGTTTTTCACCGGGCTTCTAAGTCTACTATACTAGTTCTTTGGCATGGTGACAATGTGTGTAAGTGATTTTTTGAAATGACATCGATCGACTGGTCGTGTCCACTCGTTTGTCGGCGGAAGGGGAAGGGGACGGACGAGCTTGCCGATGGCCGCCAAAAGGTGGCGGGTGAGCGAGAAAGACCGGCTGTGCTTATGTATGGGCCAATAGAGCGTCTCGCTGCACTGAGACACTCCATTGGCTGAGAAAGGTGAATGATTGTTGATTGTTTTGCAAAGGAAGCGGCAAGCCGCCGAGCACGTTGAGCAGTTGCTGCAAGACGGAGAGGACTTGTTGCAAGGTGGAGGAAATCGTTGGCAGAGCCGTATTGATCGTATTGATCGCGCTAGGCAATTGTTGCAGTATCGTTTCTCCTTTATTGAGCAGAAATTCATCTTGTCGATTCACCATATTCGTGTGGAAAAGAAATGGTATAGACAAGTTCTCCGAAAAACAGAAAAAGGCGAATGCCGTCGAGCCGGTGGATCGATTCTTCAACAAACTGCGTATACCGCACTTGACCGCATTCACCAAGTGGTGGGGATATTCACGAAAAAAACCGGGCGGAACATGGCCCGGTTTTTTCCATCTTGAATTCTGGTGACCGATCATCATTACCTAGCTTGATGTAGCTTGCGAATGATAAAACTAGCCAGCAAAATGAGAATGACCGAACCGATCAGAGCCGGAATAATATCAAATCCGCCGATGGTCGGCCCCCAATTGCCGAATAACTTTGTTCCAAGCCATGCACCGATAAACCCGGCGATGATATTGCCGATGATTCCTCCGGGAATATCGCGACCTGTCAAAAGCCCGCCTAGCCAACCGATGATACCGCCAACGATCAAACTCCATAGAAATGACATGGATGGTTCCTCCTTGCCGTTTGATGAAAACTGTTCTTTGATCGTAGTTTATGTTAAAAGACATGCACGTATACGTGAAACGGTTTGACATGCGTCGTTTGTTGCCAGTTTCGTTGCTTGACAGGATAGAGGACGTTTGTTTTCTGTATCGTTGTTCGTTTGTCTTCAGCTTTTGGGCCCGCTTGGACGCGCGAGCGGAGAAACAGAGACGCCGCGTCTGACGATGAATCCAACGCGGCTCTTGAGTGAAGGGAAGTTAACGAACGGATTCGAGTTGCTTGGCCAGATGGTGGAGCTTTTTCTCGTGCTGGATGGTTTTCGACGCGAGGAAATGGACGGTTTCTTGCGTTTCTGTCAACTCCACGCGCAAGCCGGCGAATTTTTGTTCGAGTCGATCAAACCGCTCGTTCACCTCGGCGCGAAATTGTTGCATTTCCGCTCTCAATTGGTTGGCTGTGTCTTGCATTTCCGCTCTCAATTGGTTGGCTGTGTCTTGCATTTCTGCTCTCAATTGGTTAGCCATGTCTTGCATTTCTTTCCGCAGCTGATTAGCGGTGTCTTGCATTTCTGCTCTCAGCTGATTAGCGGTGTCTTGGATTTCGGCTCGCAATTGGCTTCCCATTTCGTCAATTTGGGTGCGGATGTCGCGGGAAAACATTTTCAGCGCCTCGACTACTTCTTTCACGATGGTATCGCGTTCCACGCTTGTTCACCTCCCTCTAGTTTGATTATACAATGTGCAGATGGGAAAGAAAATAGCGGTTTCGACAAACTTTTCCTTAGCGGGGGAGATGAGGGCAGAGGACTGCCCCCAGCGGTGTTTTCCAAGTTGAAAAGCTTGGCGGCACCATCCCCCTCATCGTTTGGCAATCCGGCGAAACGGGTGGTTTCCTGCCGGTTTTAGCCTGATTGTCCTTGGTCGATAGGGGGAACGTGTGAGAAGCAATTCCGAAGCGATTGGTTTTTCGGTTTGAGAAAGGCCGTTGAGGCGCGCGAGTGGCGCTGAGAAAGGAAGCCATCGGTTGCTCTTTTATGGAAATGGTACAGAGAAGAGAGTATTTTGTCTATCATAATCTATTACTTATTATAACGATAAAAAAACGCTATTTTACTTATAAGTCAAAGAGGCGTATGATAAACACGAAGTTCGCAGTATGGATAGGGGGAATGGGAATGGAGAAGGGAAAGAAAGCGGTTTGGTCTTATAGGCTGACTTGGGGACAAGAGAAACGTCGATGGGTAGGAGGGGTAGTTTTTCCGTTTTTGATCGCTGCCATTGGCATGGCGCTGGCTTCCCTGCCTGGACTCGATCATTTAGGTCCACTCGCTTGTGCTATTTTACTAGCGGTGCTGTATCGGCACGTATTTGGCTACCCTGTGGCCCTTCGTTCGGGGATTCAATTTGTTTCGAAATATTTGTTGCGATTGGCTATTGTGCTATTCGGGCTGAAGTTGAATATAGCCGTTTTGCTTCAGCACGGATGGGGGCTTGTCTTTCGAGATTTGGCCATCGTTGTGTTTGCTATCTTTACGATGGTATGGATTGGAAAAATGGTAAACGTCAGCCCTTCTTTGTCTTTGTTGCTAGGTATCGGAACGGGGGTGTGCGGGGCGGCGGCGATTGCCGCTGTGTCCCCCATTTTGCAATCAGATGATGAGGATACGGCTCTCTCAATTGGAATGATTGCGTTGGTCGGCACGGTGTTTTCAATTGGATACACGCTCATTCGCCCGCTTTTGCCGCTTTCCTCGTTGCAGTATGGGGCGTGGAGCGGGATGAGCTTGCATGAAATCGCCCATGTCGCACTGGCAGGAGCTCCGGCCGGGCAGGAGGCGCTGGCGTTGGCGTTGTTGGCCAAGCTAGGGAGGGTGCTTTGGCTTGCACCGCTCAGTTTTGTTCTTATGTATTGGAAAAAGACCAAAGCGAATTGTCATGACGGAAGAAAAACGAAAGTTCCCTTTCCGTGGTTTTTGCTAGGATTTATCGTTATGAGTTTGTTCGGCAGTTATGTGCTGGGAAACGCCATTTCAGTTTCTCCCGGTGTTCTAAGCTTTCTCTCTTTTGTCACTTCGCTTTTCTTGACGGCGGCGATGGTCGGACTTGGATTGAATGTCGATTTGCGAACATGGGGGAGAAATGGCTGGCGTCCTCTTGCCGCGATGTGTCTCGTATCATTTTGCTTGTCTCTGTTATCGTTATTCTTTGTTTAATGGTCAAGGAAAAAAGACGACCGGCGACGCTGTCGGCCGTCTTTGCTCAAAGAGACGGAGGAGGGGACCACTGCCTGACGGAAGGGTGGTGAGTGCGAATGATGGTTAAAAAGACGTCCATAGCTTTTGTATAAAACGGGGTTTTCGGCGTTACGAGAGAAAAGCGGCGAACAAACGGCTCTTCATCGATCGGGATGATGGATAACGTGCCAAACGAAAGTTCTTTTTTGATCGTCCAAAGGGAGAGAAACGTGATCCCCAAGCCGGCTTCGACCGCTTCTTTAATGAGTTGTGTGCTGCCAAATTCCATCATCGAAGACGGAACAAAGCGGTGATTGCGAAAAAATTCATCCGTTGCTTTCCTTGTCCCCGAACCTTGTTCTCGAACAATCCATGTGGCGCTCTCTAGGTCTTCGATCTTGACCTTCTTTTTGTGGGCGTACGGGTGGCGAGGCGAAGCCACGACAACCATTTGATCTTCGGCTAATGGTTCGATAGATACGCTCGCTGACTCGATGTCCATTTCGATAATCCCCACATCCAGTTGATGGCTGCTTACCATTTCAACAATTTCATTCGAGTTTCCGATCGTGATTGTCGGTGTAATGAGCGGATAGTGTTGATGCAATTGAGCGATCATCTGGGGAAGAACATACTCGCCGTACGTGTAGCTGGCTCCAATCGACAGCTTCCCGCTCGCTCGATTCAGTAAATCATCAAGCAGTTGGTTCATACGTGTGTACAATCCGAGAATTTCTTGCGCATAATGGTAAACGATTTCCCCGGCTTTGTTCAATCTGACATACTTGTTTGTCCTGTCTAACAGTTTTGTATCCAACAATCGTTCCAATGTTTGAATGTGCTGGCTGACCGCGGGTTGCGTCATATGCAGCTCTTCAGCTGCTTTCGTGAAGTTTCCTTTTTCCACTACTTTGACAAACACATGCAGCAACTGATCCAAGGCAGTCCCTCCCCACCTTTTTTGTAATGATATGCTTAGTTTACCATGCCTTTTCGTGAGCGCCAATCACTGCGTGCGAAAGTGGCTTGGTAGATCGAGGCAAGTTGGCATATTGTTTTTCATCCGGCTATATCTGCTTGCATGCGGACGAAAACGGAAGCGTAAAAGCAGAAATTCTTTATTGTTCAATCTACATACTGTAAAAAATGTTAATTTTCTGTTAAATACACCGCCTCAATCCGTCATTTTCATGCTAGGGTGGGAAGCAAGGCTTGCCCATGAATGTTTTTAGTGGAAAGTGGAATTTTCCCGCGTAGGTATTGATTACGGTTTTGCTTGTGAGCATGATTTGTAGAGGGGATTTCTGTTGTGTTTTATACCCGTTACCGGTATAATGTAATTGAAAGAGGTGATGTTGGATGAACCATTATGAAGATCACAAAATGGTTCCACGGACGGAACAGGAAATCGAACGCATCATCAAGCGTTTGAAGCGCATCGAAGGGCAAGTGCGCGGGGTGCAAAAAATGGTGGAGGACAATCGGTATTGCATCGATATTTTAGTGCAAATTTCCGCGATTAGAGCAGCGTTGAACCAAGTCGGGCTACAGTTGCTTGAACGCCATGTGAGCCATTGTGTGGCCAAAGCGATCCGTGAAGGGAGCGGAGATGAATCGATTCGCGAATTAATGGATGTGATGAAACAATTTTCGAAGTAAGGGGGGATGGAAATGGGAGAGCTGAAAACCGTGACGCTGAAGGTGACGGGCATGACATGCGCCGCGTGCGCCAATCGGATCGAGAAAGCATTAAATAAGATGGACGGCGTCAACGCCCATGTCAATTTGGCCATGGAAAACGCAACGATTCACTACGATCCAGCGAAGCAAACGATCGCCGATCTCGAGACGAAAATTGAGCATTTAGGGTATGGCGTGGCGACAGAAAAAGTGATGCTCGATATTGAAGGCATGACATGTGCGGCTTGTGCGACACGGATTGAAAAAGGGTTGAATCGGATGGAAGGGGTGACAAGCGCTGCGGTCAACTTGGCGACCAACAGTGCGGTCGTTGAATACAAAGAGGGAGTTGCATCTGTCGAAGACATTTTAGAGAAAATCAAAACGCTTGGGTACAGGGGGCAAATTCGAAACGAAGAACAAGAGGGTGCTGGCCGGAAAGAAGAGCAGTTGAAACAGAAGCAGCGGCGACTCGCCATTTCCATCCTCTTATCGTTGCCGCTGCTCTATACGATGCTGGCGCATATGCCGTTTGCTATCGGCTTACCGATGCCGCATTGGCTGATGAATCCGTGGTTCCAGCTTCTTTTCGCTACACCCGTTCAGTTTTACATCGGCGGTCCCTTCTACGTCGGGGCGTACCGGGCGTTGCGAAACAAAAGTGCGAACATGGACGTCCTTGTGGCGCTCGGAACATCCGCCGCGTACGTGTACAGCTTGTCTGAAGCTTTTCGGACGCTCGGGAATCCTGACTATATGCCGAGGCTGTATTTTGAAACGAGCGCCGTCTTGATCACGCTTGTGCTTGTCGGCAAATATGTTGAAGCGATTGCGAAAGGGAGGACAACGGAAGCCATTTCGAAGTTAGTCAGCCTGCAGGCGAAGGAAGCGACCGTCATTCGGAATGGGGACGAAATAAAAGTTCCACTCGAGGAAGTGGTGATCGGCGATACGATCGTTGTTAAGCCGGGAGAAAAAATTCCGGTAGACGGTACGGTCATCGCCGGAGCATCTTCCGTAGACGAATCGATGATTACCGGTGAATCGATTCCGGTCGATAAGAAGGAAGGCGACTATGTGATCGGGGCAACCATTAATACAAATGGGGTGCTGACTATTCGCGCCGAAAAAGTCGGAAAAGATACCGCGCTTTCTCATATCATTAAAATCGTCGAAGAGGCGCAAGGGTCGAAAGCGCCGATTCAGCGGATGGCCGATGTCATTTCCGGCATTTTCGTACCGATTGTTGTCGGAATTGCGGTTGTTTCCTTTCTCATCTGGTACTTCTTCGTTGCGCCGGGTGATTTGGCCAAAGCGCTTGAGGTGGCCATCGCTGTTCTTGTCATCGCGTGCCCTTGTGCGCTCGGTTTGGCGACACCGACATCGATTATGGTCGGCACCGGCAAAGGGGCAGAACAAGGCATTCTCTTTAAAGGAGGTGAGTACCTAGAGGGAACGCATAAAATCAATGCCGTATTGCTCGATAAAACAGGAACAGTGACAAAAGGAAAACCGGAAGTCACCGATGTGCTGGCCTTCCGCGAGGACATGCTTGATTATGCGGTTTCCGCCGAGAGCGCTTCCGAGCATCCGCTCGCTCAGGCGATTGTCGAATACGGGAAGAAACAAGCGATTTCGATGAAGCCATTGGAGCACTTTTCCGCCATTGCCGGCCACGGCATTGAAGCGGTCATTGACGGCAAAACCGTTTTGATCGGGACGCGGAAATGGATGAAGGACCGCGCTGTTGAGATTTCTCAGTGCGAAAATCGCTTGATAGAGCTTGAAAAACAAGGAAAAACCGCGATGCTTGTGGCCATCGATGGAGAGCTGGCCGGCATCATGGCGGTCGCGGATACGGTGAAAGAAAGCGCGAAAGAAGCGATTCAAACATTAAAACAAATGGGCATCGATGTCTATATGGCAACAGGGGACAATCAGCGGACAGCAGGAGCGATCGCCCATGAAGTCGGCATTGAGCATGTGTATGCCGAGGTGCTCCCGGAAGAAAAAGCGAACATCGTCGAGGAATTGCAAAAACAAGGAAAACGTGTGGCGATGGTCGGCGATGGGATTAACGATGCGCCGGCTTTGGCCAAAGCGGATATTGGGATGGCGATTGGCACAGGAGCGGATGTGGCGATCGAAACGGCCGATGTGACCTTGGTCGGCGGCGATTTGCGCCATATCTCGAAAGCCATTGAGTTGAGCCGGCAAACGATGAAAAACATTCGGCAAAATCTGTTCTGGGCGTTGTTTTATAATACGATCGGCATTCCGGTCGCCGCTTTCGGATTGTTGGAGCCGTGGATCGCGGGAGCGGCGATGGCATTCAGCTCTGTGTCGGTTGTGACCAACGCGCTTCGGTTGAAGCGTGTGAAACTATAAACATTTAAGGAGGAATCGATGATGACGATTACATTGCAAGTGCAAGGAATGACATGCGGACATTGCCAAGCGGCGGTGACGAACGCCCTTCAAGCGTTGGATGGCGTCAGCCGCGTCGAAGTGCATTTGCAAGAAGGGACGGTCGATGTGGAGTATGATGAAACAAAGGTCAGCGTAGAAAAACTGAAAGAAGCGATTGAAGAGCAAGGATATGATGTGAAATAACGAGAAGGGGCCCCGAGGGAAGACGGGGCCTTTTTAATCGAGAGCGTAACGGGACATGACGAGTTCTCGGCTGGGAAAAGTTTTTTTCTCTTCTTGAAGAATATCGGGAAAGCGGGATGTTATAATGAAAATAACAGGCGCGGAAAAAGGGGGGATTGATTTGCGATCGCAACAAGACATCCTTAATGAAATGGCGAAATGTTTAGATTTATGGAAGAAAAAGTATGGTGTGAAGCGAATTGGGTTATTTGGCTCGTACAGTCGGGGGGAACAAAGGGAGTCGAGTGACATTGATGTGTTGGTAGAATTTATGGATCATGCGGTGACGTTTGATCATTATATGGAGTTGAAACTGAGTTTGGAAGATCTTTTTCAAAAATCAGTGGATTTAGTGATTGTAGATGATATCAAACCAGGATTAAAGCCGACTATTTTAAGGAGTGTGAAGTATGCAGAGGGATCCTAGCGTCTTTTTGCAAGATATTTTGGTTGCTGCAGAGAAAATTGAGAAGTACACCCAAGGGCTTTCTTATGATGACTTTTTAGATAATGATTTAGTATCAGATGCAGTCATTAAAAATATATTAGTGATTGGAGAAGCAGCGAAAAACATTCCAGACGAAATCAGGCAAGCATCTCCATATATCGAATGGAGAAAGATGGCTGGCATGAGGGATATGCTGATCCACAGTTATTTCTCCATTAATTATCGAATTGTGTGGGATGTCGTTCGAAATAAGATTCCTGTATTAAAACAGCACGTTGAACGATTGCTAAATGAAAGTTAGACTTCCATTCAAACCGTATGCGCCGTTTGGGGATAGCTCATTATTCAAAAAAGGGGTGGCCTAGGAGGCCGGTGATTTAAGGGAGCAAGCCTCTTATCAAGCCTGTTTCTCAAATAGAAAAACCTTGTCGCATCAGGATCGTCTTTCAAACGCTCCCCCATTGCTCAAAAGAAACAACTGTTTTTCACCAGCCATCTAGAAGACCAGTGAAAAAAGGGTTCCGCTCGCCAATCAGCGGTATTTCACAGGAAAAGAAAGCTGATTTCACAATGCTTCTCACTAGGATAAAAAATAGATGTGCAAAATGTATGGAGAAAATCGTTCAACGAAAATGAAAAAAAAGCAAGCGATTCGGATTCGCCGAGCTTAGCGGCGATACGTAATCGCTTGCCGTCCCATTTGAACCCAAGCCGCGATAAACTCTTGCTTCGGTGCTTTTTGATTTTTGATGGCGGTCAATGGGTCGTTGAAATAAATGTACTGCTCATCGTATCCCGTAATGAGTACCGCGTGTTCCCGATACGTGATTTTGACCGGTCCTTGCGGTGTTTGCCATTCGCGAAAGGCGGAGGGGGGAAGCGGACGGAAGGTGGTGTTTGTAATGACCCACACCGGGGAGCCTTTCGCTACGTAGTCATAAATGTGCTCAAAGGATTGTCCGGTTAAGTCGACGATTTGCGTTGGCAAGTATCGTTCGGCCAGCTCCTTAATGGGTTTGTGATATACGCCGTATCCAGGCTTCGACAATGTATACATGTCGCCCACAAATCCTTCATTCGGATGGCCGTAAAAGACGCGGCCGTTTTTTACTTGATATGGCGTCGGATTTTTCCGCACTTGTCTCGCTAATGTCATTTTGTCAACATCAATTCCCGCATGGTTCAGCAGCATGGCTAAGCTGGTGACTTCACATCCCCTTGGCAGCTCGGGGAGCTGCGAGATTAACGGCGCGTCAATCAACACCGTTGATTTCAACGTCGATTTGCCGGCGTTCGCCGCTTGGTCATGATTGACAAGCGGGACGATGGTTTCCTGTACAAAATGTTGAAATCGATCCTTTGTTTGCGCCCAGCTTTTATGATTGGACAAAACGGCTAGAAGCAAGGCGAGACAGCCCGCGTATACAGCCAGCAGCAGCTGGTCCCTTTTGCGGCTGAGAGGGCTTCGCAAAAGGGCGAGGCAGAGGAGCACGATGAGAGCGGTCAACAGCGAGATCATGGTGAGCAAAGCGATTCTCCCCCTTTATCAGCAGTGCTTCAATGGCGGCTTCCGGGCTGTTTTGATTGTTTTCCCGTTTCCAAAGAAGGGTATTGGAACAAGAAAGCGTTAAAAGTATAGTCAGCTGCCCATTGTGCCTCCGATGGTTGTGATGGAACGTTGGGTTTTGTCAAAAATGGCGAAAGATTGGTTTTGAAACTTTGCTTTTTGTAAGATAGAATGGAACTGGTTTTGTTTTCTTCTTTGCCTATTATTTTATTGCAACCGAAGGCGTAAGGCAAAGAATAAAAACGGGTTGCCTTGATGTCAATTCATTGGAGGGACAGTCATCGTTATGTGTGGATTTATTGGATGGATTGTCGATCGTCCAGAATGTCAAGATCCGGGATGGAGCGAGGAATTAAGGCGGATGAACCGCCTGATTACCCATCGCGGGCCGGATGATGAGGGGTATTATATGGATGAGCACGTCGGGTTTGGATTTCGGCGGCTCAGCATCATCGATTTGGAAGCGGGGCACCAGCCGCTCTCGTATGAAAACGATCGGTACTGGATCATTTTTAACGGGGAGATTTACAATTACGTCGAATTGCGGGAAGAGCTGACGGCGAAAGGATTGTCGTTTGCGACAAACTCCGATACGGAAGTCATCGTTGCGCTTTATAGCATGGAACAAGAAAAAGCGGTCGAAAAGCTACGCGGGATGTTTGCGTTTGTCATTTGGGACAAGCAGGAAAAAACGGTGTTTGCAGCCCGCGATCCGTTCGGCATTAAACCGTTTTTCTATGCGGAACAAGGCGGCCGCACGTTTTTCGCTTCGGAGAAGAAAAGCCTTTTGCTTGCGCTTGGGGCGGAAACGGTAGATCATGAATCGCTCCAGCATTATTTAACCTTCCAATACGTCCCCGAACCATCGACGATGTCGGTCGGTATTTCGAAGTTGGAGCCGGGGCATTATATCAAGAAACGAGTCGGTGAACCGCTCGCGATTCATCGCTATTGGAAGCCGTTTTTCCGCTCTGTTCGCCAGTCGGAGGAGGAATTGGTTGAGAACATCCGCACGGCGTTGGTTGATTCGGTCCGTGTCCATATGCGCAGCGATGTGCCGGTCGGGGCGTTTTTGTCGGGCGGCATTGATTCCTCGTTTATCGTGGCGATCGCCAAACAGTTTCATCCGGATTTAAAGACGTTTTCGGTCGGGTTTGAGCGGCAAGGGTTCAGCGAAATCGATGTGGCCAAGGAGACGGCTGAGAAGCTGGGCGTAGACAATATCAGCTATGTCATTTCGCCGCAGGAGTATATGGACGAGCTGCCGAAAATTATGTGGCATATGGATGATCCGTTGGCGGATCCGGCTGCGGTGCCGCTGTATTTTGTCGCCCGTGAAGCGAGAAAACACGTTACCGTGGTGCTTTCCGGCGAGGGGGCGGACGAGCTGTTTGGCGGCTATAACATTTATCGTGAACCAGAGTCGTTGCGGTGGTTGGAGCGGATGCCGGGAGCGGTGAAGAGCGTGCTGCGCTTCATCGCCAAGTGGCTTCCCGACGGGGTGAAAGGGAAGAGCTTTTTAGAGCGCGGCACGACCCCGCTCGAAAAACGGTATATCGGGAACGCCAAAATATACAGTGAAGCGGAAAAGGCGGCCTTGCTCAAAACGTATGAAAAAGGCCGTGAGTATACAACGGTGACCGCGCCGCTCTATCAAGAAACCGTTCATTATCCGCCGGTCAACCGGATGCAGTACATTGATCTCCATACATGGCTGAGAGGCGATATTTTAGTTAAGGCCGATAAAATGACGATGGCGCATTCGCTTGAGTTGCGGGTGCCGTTTTTGGACAAAGCGGTGTTTGCAGCAGCTGCTACGATCGCTCCGGAGATGAAAACCGCCAACGGCACGACGAAATATATTTTGCGCAAAGCGGCCGAAGGCATCGTGCCGGATCATGTATTAAACCGGAAAAAATTAGGATTTCCTGTGCCGATTCGTCATTGGTTGAGAAACGAAATGTATGATTGGGCGAAACAGCTTATTCACGACAGCGAAACGGACCACTTGTTCCATAAAGACGTGCTGTATCGCTTGCTCGATGAGCATGCGCAGCAGAAAGCGGACCATAGCCGCAAGCTGTGGACGGTGTTGGCGTTTATGATTTGGCATCAAGTGTATGTAGAGCGAGCCTATGATTTTGTTTCATCTGGACAAAAGGAAAAGCCGCTGGCGCCTGCTTTTGAGGCGTAAGGGGGAACAGGACGAGGCGTCCCGGAATTCGGCCGGGGCGCCTGTCTGTTTTGGCCCGAAAACTATAAGGGGCGGTGATTGACTCGCGCAACTGCTTCTCGGAATCGTTTCTCCAATAGAAAAGTCTTGCAACACTGCACACTTTTATTCATTGACCAAAGGAAACCAATGTTTTTCAACGGCCTTCTAAGGATTGATTGAGAAAATCTCGCTTGTCCCTTGCAATTCTTGTTGTTTTGGTATATGCTTGTTCCATCAGGATGATCATCCACTATATATTGATTTGTTTCCTTTTTCAAACAACTATATATCGTTGTGCCAAGCAATGGTGTCCATCAGGACTTAATAGGGAATCCGGTGTGAATCCGGAACTGCCCCCGCAACTGTATGTGCGGACGAAATGGGATGGCCACTGGCGGCAAGAGCTATTTAGCGCCGCTGGGAAGGACCCAAAGTAGGACGATGCACGAGTCAGGAGACCTGCCTTGCTTGGAACGTTTCATGTTCTTCGGGGTGTGAGAAGATGAAACGATAGGGGAAAAGAAAAAGGGAGTTCGTCTGCCTTTTTCCGTCTGTCGTTTCATCCGCTCGCCTGCCCGAGCGGATTTTTTTATGGAGGAGAGGAGAAACGAATGACAGTGTCGACGAAATCAATTGTTGTCGATGATCAAGGAAAAGAGAAATCATTTTCGCGTGAGGAGTTTGCTAGGTTGGTGGAGCAGGCGGCGGCCGACTTTGTCCGTCTGTCGCTCGAGGAATATGAAGAACGTGTATGGCAGCTTCTCAGCCGAAAAGAGATGGTCACCTTCCGGCAGCTGTATCAAACCGCCATTTTGGAAGGGCTGTCGTATATTAGTGAGGAGGAGCCGGAATGGACGTTTGTGTGCGCCCGCCTGTATTTGCAACAACTGTACCGGGAGGCAGCACGGCAGCGCGGGTACGAGGAGCGCAAGCGGTATGGCGATTTCTACTCGCTCCTTGTTGCGCTGACGGAACAAGGAGTATATCATCCGCTGCTGCTTGAACGTTATACGAAAGAAGAAATTGAGTCCATCGGTGCGTTTCTTGATCCGGAGAAGGACAAGTTGTTTACGTACATAGGGTTGCGCACGCTTGCGGATCGGTATTTGGCCCGCGATTATGAGCGGCGGTTGTATGAGTTGCCGCAGGAGCGATTTTTGATTATCGCCATGACGCTTATGGCCAATGAACCACAGCAGCGGCGGCTTGAGTTGGTGAAGGAAGCGTATTGGGCGTTAAGCAACCTATACATGACCGTGGCGACGCCGACGCTTGCCAACGCCGGGAAGTCATACGGCCAGCTGTCGAGCTGCTTTGTCGACACGGTCGATGACAGTTTGCAAGGGATTTACGACAGCAACACCGACATCGCCAATTTATCGAAATCGGGCGGCGGCATTGGGGTCTATTTAGGGAAAATCCGGTCGCGCGGCAGCGACATTAAAGGATTCAAAGGGGTCTCCTCCGGCGTCATCCCGTGGATGAAGCAGCTGAACAACACAGCGGTGAGCGTCGATCAGCTTGGGCAGCGAAAGGGAGCTATTTCCGTCTATTTGGATGTGTGGCATAAAGATATTTTTGCGTTTCTCGATGCGCGGCTCAACAACGGCGACGAACGGCTGCGGACGCATGACTTGTTCACCGGCGTTTGCATCCCTGATTTGTTCATGGAAATGGTCGAACAGCGCGGCGACTGGTATTTGTTTGATCCGCATGAAGTGCGGACGGTGATGGGATTTAGTTTGGAAGACTTTTATGATGAGGAAAAAGGGAAGGGCAGCTTTCGGGAGAAATATTGGCAATGCGTCAACGAACCGAGGCTGTCGAAAGAAAAAGTGCCGGCGATCGAAGTGATGAAAAGCATTATGCGCAGCCAGCTCGAGTCGGGGACGCCGTTTATGTTTTACCGCGATGAAGTGAACCGACAAAATCCGAATCGCCATCTCGGGATGATTTACTGCAGCAACCTTTGCACGGAAATCGCGCAAAACCAAAGCCCGACGGTGATGAAGCGGCAATATGTGAAAGACGGAGTGATTGTGATCGAAAAAATCCCGGGCGATTTTGTCGTCTGCAATTTATCGTCGATCAACTTGGCGCGTGCGGTGACCGATGGGGTGTTGGAGCGGCTCATCCCGATTCAAATGCGGATGCTTGATAATGTCATTGATTTAAATCACATTCCGGTGCTGCAGGCCGGTTTGACGAACGAAAAATACCGCGCTGTCGGGCTTGGCACTTTTGGCTGGCATCATTTGCTGGCGTTAAAAGGCATTCGCTGGGAGTCAGAGGAAGCGGTCCGCTACGCCGATGAACTGTATGAAACGATCGCGTATTTGGCGATTCAAGCGAGCATGGAGCTCGCCAAAGAAAAAGGGAGCTACCCGGCGTTTGCCGGATCGGATTGGCAGACGGGCGCTTATTTCGAACGGCGCGGCTACCAAAGCCACGGCGAGCTCGATTGGGACCGACTCAAGAGCAATGTGGCCCGCTACGGGGTGCGCAACGGCTATATCATGGCCATTGCGCCCAACGCCTCGACGTCGATCATCGCCGGCAGCACGGCGAGCATCGATCCGATTTTCTTAAAAGTGTATGCCGAGGAAAAGAAAGATTATAAAATTCCTGTGACCGTGCCGGATCTAAACGAACAGACGACATGGTATTACAAATCGGCGTACCATATCGACCAACGTTGGAGCATCAAGCAAAACGCCGCGCGCCAGCGCCATGTCGACCAAGCCATCTCATTTAACTTCTACGTCATGAATACGATCAAGGCAAAGGAGCTGCTCGATTTGCATTTGACGGCGTGGAAGTCGGGGTTGAAAACGACGTATTACGTGCGTTCGACATCGGGGACGATCGAAGAGTGCGATTCGTGCGCGAGCTGACCGGGGCCAAAAGAGGCGCACTTCCTTGTGCCGGAGAGGCGTAAGCGGTTGGCCGCGCGCACGATACTATATAAGCTACAATTTGGTTTTCCATGGCATTGTTGCTCTTCTTGTCACCGTGCCAGCTTGTCAGGTGATCAAGATGGGACATGGAGATCAGAAATTCTTTTATAGAAAACGAAAGGGAGGAATGGACGATGACGATCGGCTTAGTCAAACGACCTATTATGGATCCGGAGGCGCCGAACCGCTCGACGGGCATCATCAACGGCCGCTGCTCGAATGTGTTGAATTGGGATGATCTTGCCTATCCGTGGGCGTATGCCAAATATAAGCGAATGCTCGCCAATTTTTGGACGCCGTTTGAAATCAATATGGCGCAAGATGTGAAGCAGTTTCCGCAATTAACGGCCCGCGAGCAGGAGGCCTTTTTGAAAATCATCGGTCTTCTGGCGCTGCTTGACAGCATCCAAACCGATTACGCCGGACGTGTCGCTGATTACATTACGGACCCGAGCATCAACGCGCTCATGATTATGCTCGCCCAGCAGGAAGTCATTCACAACCATTCGTATTCATACGTGCTTTCGAGCCTTGTGCCGAAAGCGAAGCAAGATGAAGTATTCGACTTTTGGCGGAACGAACCGACGCTGCGCAAGCGGAACGATTTTGTGACGAACGGCTACAAGGCGTTTGCGGAAGA
This sequence comes from Geobacillus sp. B4113_201601, assembly GCF_001587475.1. Lineage (NCBI taxonomy): Bacteria > Bacillati > Bacillota > Bacilli > Caryophanales > Anoxybacillaceae > Geobacillus > Geobacillus sp. B4113_201601. Next base: position 46,172 of record NZ_LQYX01000078.1, on the reverse strand, counting down.
GCCGAATGTGGAAAACTTGTTGCGCTCGATCGTTTTTGACGTCATTTTAGAAGGACTGTTTTTCTACTCAGGGTTTGCGTTCTTCTACAACCTCGCGCGCCAGCAAAAAATGGTGGCGACGAGCACGATGATCAATTACATCAACCGTGACGAGCACATTCATGTCGATTTGTTTGCGAAAATTTTCAAAGAAGTGTTGAACGAATATCCGGAATATCGGACGCCGGAGTTGGCGGATTTTGTCCGGGAAACGTTTACGAAAGCGGCTGAGCTGGAGATCGAATGGGCGCGGGAAATCATCGGCCATGAGATCGATGGCATCGACTTGGCTGATTTGGAGGCGTACATTAAGTTTTACGCCAACGTCCGTGCCCACCAGCTTGGGTTTGACCGCCCGTTCGACGGCTATCGGACGAACCCGCTTCGCTGGATTAAAGCGTATGAAGAAGTCGACCTTGGCAAATCCGACTTTTTCGAACAAAAACCACGCCAATATACGAAAGTGCAAGTGGACAACGGATTTGATGAGTTGTAATGAAGGAGAAGCCACGTTTGACAGCGGTCAGCGTGGCTTTTTTGTCAGGCAAGGCGCCTTTGGCTTGATTTGCCGTTTTTTGAACCAATAGGAGCGGACGTTTTGGCAAGACAGATGGCCAAGCCGTCTGCAAACATGAGCGAGAAACTACGTGAAGCTGTCGTTGCGGTTGAACAACAGATGGCCAAGCAGTTTGCAAGCGTGAGGGGACGATAAGGATAGAAGCGGGCGTTCGATGGGGGATGTGCTGTTGGCGCGCAAAGCAGCTCACCTGATTCAAGGGTGAGCTGTTTTCGTTCAGAGGAGAATGGTTTGGCGAGGTCTGGGGAATGGGAACATGAAGGTAAGCGTTCAAACGATATCTCCGAGCCGCCCTTGGGCGTGCTGACGGCTGACGAGTTCGTCGAGCTGGCGGATTTTTTTCCATGCGAAGTCATCGCTGATTGTTCGATAATGGTGGCGGCCGCCGGGTTCCTCGTCGGCTTCGTCGGCCCATTTGACGATGGCTTGAAGCGGCGTTCGTTTCCATTCTCCTTCTGGAAGGTAGGAATCGGTATGAAGTAAAATCGCTAGGGCAATTTCCTTAGCGTTTTGCGGATGTTCGCCTAGGCGGATGAGCAGCTTATGGGCGCGTTCGGCCCCTTTGATGGCGTGGATGTCGTTTTGCCGATATTGTTCGTAGTCCCAACGGCCGTTTTTGTACCATGTGTAATGGCCAATATCATGAAGCAGGGCGGCTTTTGTCGCCAAGTCGACGTTCACTCCGTGGCGGAGGGCAAGGTGGTAGGCATGGTACGCCGCGTTGATGGCGTGGGCGAGGCCAGATCGTTTTAAATATTTTTGCGCAATCGGATGGGCAAAGACGTGGGTTAAGGTGACCGTTCTCATAGACATCCCTCCGTTTTTTTGTATTTCCCACCATCATACCATGGCGTAAAGAGTCAGGCAATGAGAGAAAGAAGGTGGCAACGATTACACGGAGAAAAAATAAGACGATCGTGTTATAATAGCGCTCGGCTTATTGGATTGGTGCTTGGCAGGCAAGCCGTTTGGCTGGTTGATCCGTTTTTTCACGCTCGCGCCGCGTTTTCGGAGCGAGAAGGTGAGCGCCGGCGAGAACGGTGACCATGCAGCGGCCGCACGTTCCTTTTTTGCATTTGTAATCGAGCGGAATGCCTTGCCGAAGGGCGGCGTCAAGGAGCGAGAGGCCACGGGTCGGTTGTATGGCAAACGATGTTCCGTTTTGTTCCACTTGAATGACGGTTGGGCGCGCTGTTGGTTTGGTTGATTCGGACAGAACGGGGCGCATGGTCGTCAAGCTCGCCCCATTGGTTGCTCGTGAGCGGGGCTTCTGGGTACAGCTTCGTTTTATCCATGTTTTCTCTCCTTTCTTATCTGTGTTTTAAGCTGCCGACTGTCAGCTGTCGTCTTATTCCGATCGATGGGCGATTTGGCGCCGATGTGGCGGGCGGGGCGGCGTATTGCGCTAGCTTCAAATGCTCTTTTTGATTTTCTTTTTCATCCGTCGGTATTGCGGCGGCGAAGGAAACCGGCGCGTCCAATGCGCGATTCAGCGCCTCAAGGGCGTCTTTCATCTGTTGGTAATCGGCAGCGGTCATGTCGCGCAGCGCTGCAATTGTCGGTTCATGTTCCGTTCCTTTATAGTGGAAGAGGGACAAATCGAGATGCTCCAAAAAGTTGTGCAAGCCGAATTTTTCAAGGCTGATGTCTTGCAACAGGCGCAAAAAGTCGCCGTTTTCTCGCGATAAGAATGCTTCGTCCGCCAATGCCTCCTCCAACTTTGGCAGCAAGGCGGCCAAACGGTCCAACCGGTGTTCCTCTTCTTCGTAAATATGATGCCAATACAGCCGTTCATGGTCGTCCGCGGCTTGTTCTATCGTCGGTTCTAAAATCGCTTGAAACTGGCCGAGCGCTTCTTTCGACCGGTCGAGAATGGCGTGAACGTCCCTTAACGTGTCGTGCAATGGACTCCCTCCCTAAACATGGTTGTATACCATCTTTTCCATATTGAAAGAGGCGTAAACATCTCGGCCCCTTCCAACGTCACCTTTTGGCCCAGTGTGGAATAAAACAGAATCAGGAACATTGCCCACTTGATATGGGACGCGATTCCGGCGATAATGGAAGCGGTGTGGAATGAATGCCGCTGGGCGGCACGGAAGACGTAAAGAAGGTGACAGATCGATGGAACATGCGGAACATCTTTATCAAAGACTCGTACAGATTTGTGGTGAACGAAATGTCCTTCGCGATGAGCCGATGAAAAACCATACATTGGTGCGGATCGGCGGCAAGGCCGATTTTCTCGTCTGGCCGGAGACGTATGAGCAAGTCATTGAGGTGTTGCGGCTGAAAGAAGAGTACGGCCTGCCGTTTACGCTTCTTGGCAACGGTTCGAACGTCATTATCCGCGACGGCGGGCTGCGCGGCATCGTTATGCAGCTGAAGCATTTGAACCGCATTTGGCGTGAAGGAAACAACGTGATCGCCCAAAGCGGAGCCGATATTAAAGCGGTGTCGCGGTTCGCGCTCGAACAACACCTCACCGGGTTGGAGTTTGCCTGCGGCATTCCGGGGTCGGTCGGCGGGGCGATTATGATGAACGCCGGAGCGTACGGCGGCGAAGTGAAAGATGTGCTTGACCATGTCAAAGTGGCGACGCTTGCCGGTGAGTTGAAAACGTTGAAAAAGGAAGAGCTGGAGCTTGGCTATCGAACAAGCTTGATCAGTCGGACGCATGATATTGTGCTCGAAGTGGTCTTTGCGCTCCAGCCGGGCGACTATAAGCAAATCAAGGAGAAAATGGATGATTTAACCTTTCAGCGCGAATCGAAACAGCCGCTTGAGTATCCGTCGGTCGGAAGCGTGTTTAAGCGTCCGCCGGGCTATTTTGCTGGCAAGCTCATCCAAGACAGCGGCCTTCAGGGAAAAGGATTCGGCGGCGCCGAAGTGTCGACGAAGCATGCGGGATTCATTATTAACAAAAACAATGCGACCGCTGCCGATTACATTGCGACGATCGAAATGGTGCGCAAAACCGTGAAAGAAAAATTCGGGGTCGATCTGGAGTTGGAAGTCAAAATTATTGGCGAGGAATGAAGGAAGATCCGAATCCGGTTTGCGGGTTCGGATTTTTTCATTTTGACGAGAGGAAAAATGAAACCGACCGCCAATAGGTAAGAAAAGGGGTTATGAACGGGGGAAGAGGATGAAGCTTCGTTTTATTATCAACCCAGCCGCCCAAAACGGCCGGTCCGTGTCCATTTGGAAGCAGCTGCAACCGCAGCTGAATCGGGAAGGAATCGCCTATCAGGCGTATTGGACGAGCCGAAAGGGAGAGGAAAGGGAAAAAGGTCCAAAGGGACAAAAAACTAGCAAAGAAAGGAAAACGGTGCGACCTCGTTCGCTGTTTGGCAATGGCTAGCGGGTTTGGTATAATGGAGGAGAGTTGGGTAAAAACCGTGTGTGAGCAAAACTCCTGCCATCGATTGGCGGGAGTTTGTTTTTGCCGGCGGATGTCCAAAGGAAAGGAGACGGATGGATGATGGGCGAACGAATTGAGGACGTTGTCGATGTTTGTTTGTTGGCGGGAAAGTTGATGCTTGAAAGCGGCGGGGAGACGTATCGGGTGGAAGATACGATGATGCGGATTGCGGCTTCGTTTGGCATGGCGCGCTCCCATAGCTATGTCACGCCGACAGCCATCATTTTTTCGATTGAGGGAACGAACTCGACGCGGTTGATCCGCATTTCTGAGCGCTCGACCGATTTGGCGAAAGTCGCGGTCGTGAACGATATTTCCCGGCGCATCAGCCGCGGTGAACTGACGCTTTCGGAGGCGCGCGAGGAGTTAGCGCGCGTCGCGTATGCGCAACCAAGCTACCCTCTTTGGCAGCAAACCGCCGCGGCTGCGTTGGCCAGCGCTTGTTTTGCTTCGCTGATCGGGGGCATCGCTCATTTTCTCCCGTCGCTCGTTTCCGGAGGAGCTGCCTTTTGGTGCTTTGAAATGGTGCACCGATTGGTGAAAATACGGTTTTTTGCCGAATTTTTCGCCGCCTTTGTCGCCGGTTGGCTTGTCTTATGGTTGGCAAAGGCTGGATTCGGTCGGGATGTCGCAAATATGATGATCGGATCGGTGATGCCGCTTGTGCCAGGATTGGCGATCACGAATGCGGTGCGTGATTTAATGGCCGGTCATCTGATCGCCGGGCTGTCCCGCGGAGCGGAAGCGTTTTTGACTGCGTTTGCGATCGGCACGGGCATTGCTTTTGTTTTGTCTATTCGATGACAGGGGAGCAGGGAACGATGATCATGATGCAGTTGTTGCTTAGTTTTATGGCATCGGCGCTGTTTGGCATCATTTTTAACATCCCTCCGCGCTTGTTGCCGCATAGCGGGTTTGTCGGGATGAGCGGGTGGGCGGCTTATATGTTCGCTTTCCGATCCGGAGCGGATGGGGTGATTGCGACGTTTATGGCTTCGTTTTTTGTCGCCTTTTTGAGCAATGCGTTCGCCCGCCGTTATCGGGCGCCGGCGACCATTTTTATTGTTCCCGGCGTTCTTCCGCTCGTGCCGGGCGGGACGGCGTTTGAAGCGATGCGCCATGTCGTTATGAACGATTACAATACGGCGATGGCTCTGGCAGCAAAGGCATTGATGATTTCCGGCGCCATTGCCATGGGCTTGATTTTTTCGGAGGTCGTCAACCAACTGGCGAGACGCCGCCGTCATTCATCGCGATAGGTTGTTTTTTCCTTTCTGCCTATTTGTCGTTGCATTTGTTTGTTTGAATATTATAATAAATATAATCATCATTTCATCTTTTAAACAGCCGGGGGAGAGCAATGAAGGACATCATCAGACAGCTGAAAACAGAGCTATGGGAGATTTTTGACCATCTTCATCGTCATCCAGAAATCAGTTGGGAGGAGTGGCAGACGACGGAATTTGTCCGTCAGGAGCTGGAGCGCGAAGGGTATCGGGTGCGAACGTTTGCCGATTGTCCGGGCGCGGTGGCGGAAATCGGCGCCGGCCCGTTTACGGTCGGAGTGCGCAGCGACATGGACGCTCTTTGGCAAGAAGTCGACGGCGTTTGGCAGCCGAACCATGCGTGCGGGCATGACGCTCACATGACGGTCGTGCTTGGGGTGGCGAAATTGCTTCGCCGCATCGGCTATGAGCCGTCGGGGACGCTCCGGTTTTTGTTCCAGCCGGCCGAAGAAAAAGGCACAGGGGCGTTGAAGATGATAGAAAAGGGAGCGGCCGATGGCTTGGCGTTTTTGTATGGCGTTCATTTACGTCCGGTTCAGGAAGTCAAAAGCGGGTACGCGGCGCCGGCGATCCTTCACGGGGCGGCGCAATGCATCGAAGGACGAATTCGCGGTGTAGCGGCCCATGCCGCGCGGCCGCACTTAGGCGTCAACGTCATTGAGGTCGGCAGCGCTATCGTTCAGGAGCTGGGCAAAATTCATATCGACCCCCAAGTGCCAGCATCGATCAAGATGACGAAGTTTCACGCCGGTGAAAAAGATGCGAACACGATCCCGGACTACGCGGAATTTGCCCTTGATTTGCGGGCGCAAACGAACGAAGCGATGGAGCGGCTCATCGAAGGGCTGCGCCATGTGATCAACGGGGTCGCTGCGATTTACGGAGCTGATATTGAGCTTATGGAGCAGGCGCGCATCGTCGCCGCTCATCCCGATCCAGATGCCGTGCGGCTGATGGAGGAGGCAATTATCACGACTTTGGGGGCGGAAAAGTGCGTTCCGCCAGTCGTGACGTCGGGAGGGGAGGATTTCCATTTTTATTCCTTTAAGAAACCGGAACTGAAAACAACGATGCTTGGATTAGGCTGCGACTTGCACCCTGGACTCCATCATCCCAAGATGACATTCCGGCGCGAGGATTTGCTTTCCGGCGTGGAAATTTTGGCGCGGGTTGTGATGAATACGTTTGTGACGTTTGCGCCGCGGGGGGAGAGCGAGCGTGCGTGCCTCTGTCGCTGCAAATCATTGAGACGATCGAACAATTGAACGAGATGGCCAAGCTTGAGGAGGAGATTTGGGGAACAGCACCAATTCCGCTTCATCAAACGCTGACGGTGGCGAAAAACGGCAGCTTGATCATCGGGGCGTATGCGGACGGGAAGCTCGTCGGCTTTGTCTACAGCTTTCCTAGGTTTACATATGGGTGCCAAGAAACGAATGGCTGCCGCAGAAAGGGGAAGAGGAATGACGATCAGCATCGAGTACGTCATCTTGCGCCATTTGCGCATGGAGTTGAAGTCGCCGTTTACAACGAGCTTCGGCACGTTTCAAGCGAAAGAGTTTCTTTTAGTGGAAGCGGTCGATCGCGACGGCGTCTCGGGTTGGGGCGAATCGGTCGCCTTTGCCGCCCCGTGGTACAGCGAGGAAACGGTGAAAACGAACTGGCATATGCTCGAGGACTTCCTTGTCCCGCTTGCGCTGGCGGAGCCGATCGATCATCCAGCGGAACTGTCAACGCGCTTTAACGCCATCCGTCAAAATCATATGGCGAAAGCGGCGCTTGAAGGAGCGGTGTGGGATGTATATGCCAAGCGGCTCGGCGTCCCGCTTTATCAAGCTCTTGGGGGGACGAAAAAGGAGATTGAAGTCGGTGTCAGCATCGGCATTCAGCCAACGGTGGGCGACTTGCTGCGGGTCATTGAACGGTATGTGGCGCAAGGATATCGGCGAATCAAGGTAAAAATTAAGCCCGGATGGGATGTCGATGTCATTCGCGAGGTGCGGCGCGCGTTTCCGAACGTGCCGCTCATGGCCGATGCCAATTCGGCGTACACGCTTGCCGATATGGATCGGCTGAAAGCGCTCGATGAATTCGGGTTGATGATGATCGAACAGCCGCTTGCCGCCGATGATCTCATCGATCATGCGCGCTTGCAGCCGCTTCTTGAGATGCCGATTTGCCTTGATGAAAGCGTTCGTTCCTATGACGATGCGCGCAAGGCGCTGGATCTTGGCAGCTGCCGCATCATCAATATCAAAATTGGACGTGTCGGCGGGCTTGGGGAGGCGAAGCGCATCCACGATCTTTGCGCTGAGCGCGGCGTGCCGGTGTGGTGCGGGGGAATGCTCGAAGCGGGCATTGGGCGTGCCCATAATATCGCCATCACGACATTAGAAAACTTCACCCTTCCCGGCGATACCGCCGCGTCGTCCCATTATTGGGAGCGGGATTTGATCATTCCAGAAGTCGAAGTGGATGACGGCTTGATTCGCGTGCCGGACGCCCCCGGCATCGGCTACGGTGTCGACCGCCGCCAAGTCGAGCGGTATACACAGTTTGCCAAGGTGTTTCATCGGGCAACGACATAAAGCGGATGGCATTTAATAAGCCTTCCATTTTATTACATAAAGGGGAAACGAAAAATGATCATAAGACTGATTGAGGGGAGCGATGCGGCAACGGGGAATTTGTTATTATAGTACAAACTGCTGTAGCACTCATGTTCAGCTGGCCCAAAACGCGTTGCCGCTTTGGGCCAGCTCTTTGTTCGTGGCGTTACACCCGTCCGATTCCGGTGTTCGCTTTGACGACAATTTCGGTGTATTTCTTTTCGTCCGCTTTTTTCGACGAAACGAGCGTGCCGATGACGGCGCCGAGAAAGCCGAGCGGGATCGAGATGATGCCCGGGTTGGCGAGCTTAAAGAGCGGTTCGCCGACGAAAATGGCGACCCCTGGCTGCGGCGACCAGACGTTCGGACCGAAGAAGACGAGCACCAAGGCGCTGATGAGCCCGACAAGCATCCCGGTAATCGCTCCAGTCGTGTTAAAACGGCGCCAGAAGATGGTGAACACGATCGTCGGCAAGTTGGCGCTCGCCGCCACCGCAAAGGCTAGCGACACGAGGAAGGCGACGTTCATTTTTTGCGCGAACAACGCTAACAAAATCGAGAGTACGGAAACGCCGACCGATGCCCAGCGCGCCGCCTGCATTTGTTCTTTTTCCGTTGCCTGGCCGCGCCGCAAAATATGGCTGTAAAAATCGTGGGCAAACGCGGAGGCGGCTGACAGAACGAGCCCGGCGACAACGGCCAAAATGGTCGCGAACGCGACAGCCGAGATGAAGGCGAACAAGAAATCTCCACCAAGCGCTTCGGCCAACAGCGGAGCGGCCATATTGCCGGCGGGGTTAGCGGCGACGATTTTGTCATAACCGACAAACGCGGCGGCACCGAACCCTAAGAAGATGGTCAACACATAGAAAATCCCAATGATCCATGTTGCATAAACGACCGATTTGCGCGCGGTTGGCGCGTCTTTGACCGTAAAGAAGCGGATCAAAATGTGCGGCAGCCCGGCCGTTCCCAACACGAGCGCCAAGTTTAATGAAATCGTATCAAGCGGGTCTTTAAACTTGTTGCCCGGGTTTAAAAACGCTTCGCCAAGTGGCGTGGCGGTTTTGACTTCATGGAACATTTTAGCGATGCTGAAGTCGAATTTGGCAAAGACGATGATGGAAATGATAAACGTACCGACCATCAACAAGACGGCTTTGACGATTTGCACCCAACTTGTGGCCGTCATGCCGCCGAAGACGACGTACACTGTCATCAAAACGCCGACGATCAAGACGGAATAAATGTAATCGAGCCCAAGCAGGAGCTTAATGAGACCGCCGGCACCGACGAGCTGGGCGATCATATAGAAAATCGAAATGGCGATCGTATTTAACGCCGCGACGCCGCGCACTTTTTTATCGTCAAAACGGGCGGCGATCATGTCGGCCATCGTGTATTTGCCGAGGTTGCGCAGCGGTTCGGCGACGATGTACAAGACGACAAGGTAGGCGACGAGAAACCCGATGCTGTAAAAGAAACCATCAAATCCCGCCAAGGCGATCATGCCGGCGATGCCCAAAAAAGACGCCGCGGACATATAGTCGCCGGCGATGGCCAGCCCGTTTTGCCAGCCGGTAAGGCTGCTGTCGGCCGTATAAAACTCGCTCGTCGTTTTCGTCCGTTTCGACGCGTAGTACGTAATGACCAACGTCAAGGCGACAATGACAAGAAAGAGGAAAAAGGCGAGCCCATGCATCAGACATTTCCTCCTTCCACCGTTTCTTGTTTCACTTGTTCGACGATGTTGTCAAATTCGGCTGCGCGCTTTGAATAAAGGATGCATAAAGCCCATGTCATGATAAATTGCGCGAACGCAAACAGCCAAGCCCAGCTGACCGGTCCGATCGCCTTCGTATTGAGCGCTTTCGAGTACGACGTTAATACCGGAAGGGCGAAGTAAAAAACGAAGAAAAAGACGATCGCCGGAACGATAAAGCGTTTCTTCGCTTGGATGAGGGCGCGAAATGAAACGGACTGGGCGATCGCTTCGTAATTGGCGCCGGTCGGCTCGGAAAATGACTGCTTTTTGACGGCCATGAAAATCCCTCCTTAGTTCGAATTAAAACGTTTTCAAAATAAGATATCGACGCACACCGTTGGTCGGAAAGACTGTCCTCCTTTCTTGTCACAAATTTGTCACATGTTCATTATATAATTGACTGAAAAATTTGTAAATTGTTTTTATTCAATCGATAACGAAAAAAATTTTTTTGCTTTGGCGCGCCAAACGGAAAAAATTTTTTGCTGTTTTTCTTATTTTCGCACTTTACAAAAAAACCATCATCATGTACAATGCTAACTGTACTTGTTTCGATAAATTTCAACAAATTTCTACAAAAAACGACAAGGGGAGACATCTATGAGTTTGTTTCGTAAAAAACCGATTCACTTGCTGATCAATGAATCGGCGGCGAAAGGAGCCTCGCTGCGCAAGGAGTTAGGGGCGTTCGATTTGACAATGCTTGGCATCGGCGCCATCATCGGGACGGGCATTTTCGTCCTGACCGGGGTGGCGGCGGCGGAACATGCCGGTCCGGCGCTTGTTCTTTCGTTTATTTTGTCGGGGTTAGCGTGTGTGTTCGCGGCGCTTTGTTACGCGGAGTTCGCTTCGACGGTGCCGGTGTCCGGAAGCGCGTATACGTACAGCTATGCGACGTTCGGCGAACTGTTCGCCTGGATTTTAGGATGGGATTTGATTTTGGAGTACGGCGTCTCTTCATCGGCGGTTGCCGTTGGCTGGTCCGGTTATTTCCAAGGCCTGCTTGCCGGGTTTGGCATTGAGTTGCCAAAAGCGCTGACGAGTGCGTATGATCCGGCAAAAGGAACGTTCGTTGATTTGCCAGCCGTTTTGATCGTGTTGCTGATTGCTTTCCTGCTGAATTTGGGAGCGAAAAAATCGGCCCGTTTCAACGCCATCATCGTGACGATCAAAGTTGCGGTCGTGCTCCTCTTTTTAGCTGTCGGTGTTTGGTATGTCAAGCCGGAAAACTGGACGCCGTTTATGCCGTATGGCTTCTCGGGTGTCGCGACCGGCGCGGCGACGGTATTTTTCGCTTACATCGGCTTTGACGCGGTGTCGACGGCGGCGGAAGAAGTGCGCAATCCGCAGCGCGATATGCCGATCGGCATCATCGTCTCACTGCTTGTGTGCACTTTGTTGTACATCGCTGTTTCGCTCGTGTTGACAGGCATTGTTCCGTATGAACAGCTCAATGTCAAAAACCCGGTGGCGTTTGCGTTGAACTATATTCACCAAGACTGGGTCGCTGGTTTTATTTCGCTCGGAGCGATCGCCGGCATTACGACGGTGCTTCTCGTGATGATGTACGGACAGACGCGCCTTTTCTACGCCATCAGCCGCGACGGGTTGCTGCCGAACGTGTTTGCCCGCATCAGCCCAACGCGCCAAGTGCCGTATGTCAATACGTGGCTGACTGGAGCGGCTGTAGCGGTGTTTGCCGGCGTCATCCCGCTCAACAAATTGGCCGAACTGACGAATATCGGCACGCTCTTTGCCTTCATTACCGTTTCCATCGGTGTGTTGGTATTGCGCAAGACCCAGCCTGATTTAAAACGGGCTTTCCGCGTTCCGTTCGTCCCGGTCGTTCCGATTTTAGCCGTCTTGTTCTGCGGTTATTTAGTGCTTCAGCTTCCGCCGATGACATGGATGGGCTTTGTCTCGTGGCTGCTGATTGGCTTAGCGATTTACTTTGTCTACGGCCGGAGGCACAGCGCGCTCAATCAGGCGGGTGCCAAAAAAGAGAAAGTCGGCTGACGATTGTCAAAAGAAGAGAGGTTGATCCAAACGGTGTCGTTTGGACAACCTCTTTTTTTGCTTCGGACGGCTGAGCAGGGGAAAAACGGACAGAGGTTGGGCAAATGGGCTTGGAAACGGGGCGGGAACACCGGGGCCGGCCACATTCCTCAAGCAGGTCGGTGAAACACAGCTGCCACGAGCCAATCAGCGGCATTACACCTTAAGGATGATTTTTCCATTCCTGATTTTTACCCAGCGAGCGAACCGGTGATGTTTCAGCCGTCGTTTCTAAAGGGGGGGGAAACCGCTGTCACACACGAATCGGCGGCATTTTCATTCAGAAAAGAAAGCTGATTTTGCAAGGCTTCTCTCATTGAGAAACGGATGGAATCAGCAGTATTTTACACTAAATCACCAACCTTCTAAACGAGTTCCCCGGTTGTGACACCTTTCTCTTGAACGACGGCCACATTTCCGTTACGATGTACGAATAGTGTAAAGAAGAGCGTCAGTCCGTTTCATTTAAGCGGGGTGAAATCGATGTTTGGCACATTATTGAAAAAGAGAGAGAGAACGCTTGAACGGACGGTGGCAGAGATCCAGCAAGGGAATGAAGCGCTGCGCAATGACTTGATCCAGCAATACAAGCCGTTTATCGCCAAAACTGCCTCGAGCGTCTGCAAGCGGTTCATCCGTGAGGAAGATGATGAGGCGAGCATCGGGTTGATTGCGTTCAATGAGGCGATCGAAAAATATGCGCCGCACAAGGGCGGCTCGTTTCTCTCCTTCGCTGAGCTGCTCATTAAGCGGCGGTTGATCGATTACATTCGGAAAGAGGCGCGAATGCGCGAATCGGTCTGGCACGTTGAGGACGGCGAGGACAGCGAACAGGCGGCCCAGACGTATTTGGATGCCAAACTCTCCATTGATGAGTTTTACAAGCAGATCGAGCAGCAGCAGCGGCGCGAAGAAATCATTTACTACCGGCAGGTGCTAAAACAGTTCGGTATTGATTTCCATGATCTGGTTGAACAGTCACCGAAACATAAGGATGCCCGTCTCAACGCCGTTCGTGTCGCCCAGTTGTTAGTTGAAAACGAGGAATGGCTTGCCCTCTTGTTTCAGAAAAAGCAATTGCCCATCAAACAGCTCGAAACAATGGCATCCGTCAGCCGCAAAACCATCGAGAGAAACAGAAAATACATTATTGCGGTCGCGGTCATTTTGGCGGGTGATTATCTTTACTTAAAGGACTATATAAAAGGGGTGCTTTCATCATGAAAAAGGGGATTGTGCTCGAATGGGACGAAGAGTTCGTCACGGTGCTGACGCCGGAAGGAGAATTCGTACAGCTGAAAAAAGAACGAGAGTACGAAATAGGGGAAGAAATTGAGGCGCGACCGGTCCATTCATCGTTTCCGTTTCGGCGCCGCTCCTTTCGATACGCTCTTGTGAGCGCCGTCATCGCTGCCGCACTCTTGGTGGCCACTTGGATACAGCGGCCCGCCGATACGGTGTACGCGTATATGTCGATCGACATCAACCCGAGCATTGAAGCCGGAGTGGATGATGAGCTGCGCGTATTGACGCTCAAAGCCTATAATGAAGAAGGGAGCGACGTGCTCGCGGCGCTTTCAGCATGGAAAAGCGAACCGTTTTCAACGGTGGCGAAACAAATTATTGCTTTGAGTGAACAAAAAGGGTATTTAAGAGCGGGCGGTGAGGTGCTGATTACGACGGTGGAAACCGAACGAGACCTCTCTTCGGAACGGAAGCTGTCGGCCGAGCTCGCGGAAATCCGGCAAGCGGTAGCCGATGAACAGATTGTCGTCACAACGAAACAGAGCACGATGGAAGTGCGCAATCGAGCCGTCAAACGGGGAATGACAACAGGAAAGCTGCTGCAAATCGAGAAAAAAGGAAAACCCGTCCCGCCATCGCCCTCCCATTCGCCAAACGGCAAAGAGAAGGAAGGGAAAAAAGGAAACGAACCGTCGCCGTCGTCCACGAAGCCGCCGGCGTCAACGAAGAAACATCATGATGAGCCAAAACAACCGAAGGGGCAGAAAAACGAACAACAGCCGCCGCATCAGCGGAAAAACGCTGATCCCCCTTCAAAACCGTCCCCTGCAGACAAAATGTCCCCCAAAGGGAAAAACAATGAGAACGCCCGTCCTCTGCGGCCGGGCGGTCATGATGAAAACAAACGGGCCGGGGAGGGAAAAGGCAACCCTACACGCGGTTCGCTCGCTCCAAACGAGACCGACCGAAAGACGAAAGCAACGGATGGCAACACAAAAAAAGCCGAGTGATTGCGCTCGGCTTTATTCCGTTCTTCGGCCCGTCAGCTCGCTTTGCGCCTGAGCGATGAGCCGTTTCGTTATTTCTCCGCCGACAGAGCCGTTGGCGCGCGAAACAGTGCCAGCCCCAAGCTGTACGCCAAACTCTTGGGCGATCTCGTATTTCATTTGTTCCAATGCTTGTTCAATGCCTGGAACAAGCAGTTTGTTGCTTCCACGTGCCATTCTTTTTTGCCTCCTTCGTCATGTTTCGATGTGGCATCATTAGTATAAGCAAACCGTTGCTTGGGTATAGGTGGGAATGAAAGGGAGGCAAGATGATGAAAAAAGTCGTTGCAAACTTTATTCATCATCGGTCCGATCGTATTTGCCGTTTTTTTAGCATTTCATAAAGTGCAGCTGTTAGGAACGGCATCTTTTGAGTTTGTAGGGTTTGATAACTTTGCGCGCATGGCGCATGATACTCGGGCAAAAATCGCGTTGTGGAACACCGTGAAATACGTCGTCATTGTCGTTCCTTGTCAGACCGTTTTGGCTCTTGTATTGGCGGCTACTTTAAACGCAGGGTTAAAAGGAGAAAAGTTTTTCCGCATCGTTTACTTTTTGCCAACATTAACGTCCTCTGCCGTGCTGACCCTTATTTTTATGTGGATGTACAACCAAAACGGCTTCATTAACCATGTGCTTGAAGCGGTTGGACTGCCGACTTACAATTGGCTAGGCGATCCAGACGTTGCTTTGAACGCGATCATGATCATGAATATATGGTCGACGGCTCCGTATTTTATGGTTATTTACTTGGCGGCATTGCAAGATATTCCTGATTCCTTGTACGAAGCTGCGGAATTAGATGGGGCCAATGCTTGGCAGAAGTTTTGGCACATTACCGTCCCTTATTTGCGCCCAGTGACGTCGTTTGTCGTGATTATGGGGTTAATTGGAACATTCCAGTTATTCGACCAATCGTACATTTTCTCGGCCGGTTCTGGCGGGCCGAACAACTCGACGTTAACCGTAGTGCTTCTCATTTATCAATACGCGTTTAAAACGTTAGGGACGATGGGATATGCGGCCGCGTTAGCATTTGCGTTAGCCATCGTCATTCTCGTGGCGACAATGCTGCAACGAAAGTTATCGAAAGAGGAGTCCCTCTATTAAGGAGTTGAGGACGAATGAGGAAAAAAACACGGATCGGAAAAGCCTTGCTGTATGCGGTGCTTGTGATTTATGCGGTCATTACGCTCATTCCTTTTTTATGGGCCCTATCCTCTTCCTTCAAAACCCTTGAGGAAATGGTCAGCGGTACGATTTCGTTGATTCCCAACCACTTCACGCTTGAGAACTACAAGCAAATTTTTGTGGAACAGGAGCTGTTTCCGCGTTGGCTCTTGAACAGCGTAGTGATTGCGGTCGTCGTTACGGTGCTGAACTTATTGTTTAACTCGATGGCTGGCTATGCGCTCGCACGGCTGCAATTTCCCGGGAGAAAACCGCTGTTTTTGATCATTTTGGCCGTCTTAATGGTTCCAGCTCAAGTGACAATGATTCCGAACTATTTGATTTTGAAACAGCTCGGGTGGTTGAACTCGTATCAAGGCATGATTGTGCCGACGATGATAAACGCGACGTTTATTTTCATGATGAGGCAATTTTTCATTAACTTTCCAAGAGAGTTGGAAGAAGCGGCGGAGCTTGACGGCCTTGGTCGGTTCGGAACCTTTTTCCGGATCGTCCTGCCGCTCGCCCGCCCGGCGCTGGCGGCTCAGGCCATTTTCGTCTTCATGGGTTCGTGGAACGATTTCATGCGCCCGCTCATTATTTTGTCGGATCCGCAATTGTTTACGCTGCCGCTTGGCCTGAACAGCTTCAAAGGACAATACATCAGTTATTGGAACTACATCATGGCCGCCTCCATGGTGTTTACTTTGCCGGTATTGATCATTCATGCGTTTTTCAATCGTTATTTTATAAAAGGGATTTCGTTTACGGGCGGGAAATAAAGATGGGTTTGTTTCTGTGTGCGCGTTGAGAACGGAAGAAAGGGCTTTGATAAGGCTGTACCAAGGTCTTCCTGACCTTGGTACAGCCTTTTTTTCATGCGGCATAGGCGTTGAAAAAACGAGCATCATATAGGTGAAATACCTACGCTGCGAGGAAAGGGATCAACGCCATGGAATGGACGATGCGGTGGCCGAGGCAGGCAGGAAAGAGGATAAGGCGAGGATGGGGGGCGGCTGCGCTTGCCGTCGTGTTGAAGCCATGACGGTGCATAATCGATGTATGGCCGAGGCACGATAAGAAAAAAGCGGAAGGAGGATCAAGGTGGCTGACATCGCGTTCCCGGTTGCCCGTCTTCATGACGGGACGCTTCGCCAGCTCCAGCAGTTGGAACAGCGGCTGCGCGAAGAGACGGGGGAAGAAATTGTGCTTGTCGCTTATCAACGGAAAACGATAGATGAAGGGGAGATGAAACGATGATGAAACGAAAAGTGAAATTCGACGCGGCGAAAAACAACAATAAAACGCCGACCGAGAGCCTGCCGGATACGGAATTTGCCGCGCAATACGCCGGCGAAGAAGACATGATTCGCGGCGCGAACCGCAATTCGAAAAAAGGGCGCCAAGGAGGCGGCGATGGATAACGATCAGAAGGAGCGGCCTGTCCAACGAAATGAAGAAATGGCGTTTGAATGGGGCGATTTTGCCGCTCATCAACCTATTTGGCTGATGGAAGAGCAAAAACGGGCGAAGAGGAAGGAAACAAAAAAGAAAGACCCACCGCGGTGAGAGGGCTGTCTGCCAGCCGCTTTCACAGCAGGCAAGCGAAAACAGAAGGGACGCCGGAAGCGGCGTTCTTTTTTCGTGCCATGAATGGGCAGCTCCCATTTGCGAATGAATCGAATGTGGCGAAACAGCAGCGATGGTGAGACGCGGCTTCATCGATTCACGGAAACGAGCCCGCCGTTGATCATCCAGAATCGGGAACATCCGCATGTGCTGACGGAAGGAGTCGGTAAGCGGGTGCTCAATGGAAAAGAAAAGCACTGACAACACTCCGGGCGTAAGGCCCGAGTTCGACAATTTTGTGGTCATTTTAGGCAAACGAAAATGGCCAAAATGCTGTGATATCAAGGAGTTCACGATGTGGCCCCCTAGAAAAAAACGCCGGATTTCATAGGCATACGACTTTCCTATTTTACCTTTGGGCCACGCCGAGATGTGATGAGCCGGTTCGCGTACCGGGTGAAATCCCGCCGCAGCTGGAAGGACCAAGGACTTTGGGCGTTACTGAAGGCGATGGTGGCCTAAATCGACGGAATCGGGTGGAGAACGGGGCAGTTGGAGGAGGAAGAGCCCCAGAGGGCAGCCTCGGCCCCGCCGAAGCAGGAGCGGATCAAACAGGCCAAACGGAAGGCAGGGTGGTTGTTGGCGGAGGTGATGCGCCAGAACATCCCGTGTCTTCAGCGGTCATCGGGGACGACGATCTACCAAGCATTGTCGGCGCTTCGGGACGGTGGATGGATGTAAAAAAATGGATAGAAAAAACCATCTCAAGATGAGGGATGAGAGTCCGAAAGCGCTTACGATAACAATTCATAAAAATGGTCTACCAACCGGTGATTGACAACGCCCGTAGTAGACCGAAAAAATGTTCTCCACAAAGTCTTGACTAACTCAATCGGAAATTCTTTATTGCAACTTAGATAGTTCATTTAAGTATAGTTTTTTTAAATTCTTTAGTATATTTTATAATCGGATTAATTATGTTTCATTACTTTGAAAAGATAGCATTGAAAAAGGGAATTCAAAGTTAAAGAGGTGATATTAATGTTCAAATTGGTAAGAATGTTGAAATTGCGAGACTTAGAGTTGTTTCGTTTAGATAATCAAGATAATGAAACTGTCTGTATGCTATTGATTTTAGATTATAGGAGACCTAGTGTTTTAGATGATTTTCCTATTTTAAAGGAAATAGAGGATGAGGATTCATTTGAAGGCGCGGAGAATTATATCCACACGGTAATAATTTCAGAAAAAGAATTAGAAGAAAATATTGTGAACCAAATTGCTGAGGTAATCGAAGGGTTAGTTGAACATAAGCCAAATTGTGATAATAATAACTCTTTCTATATTAGTAAATTCCCTCATCATTTTGAGGTTGGCACACATTTAGTAGAGTATATTAAACCTATCTTAGATAAGATGAATTTTGACATTGATTTAACATATATCACTGATAAACATTTTAATTACTTGACTCAGGAATAATCTTTAACTCACCTTTCGCACCTTAACAGGGTAGAAAGAAAGGATGTTTTATTTCGTTTTTCAGAATACCATTTCGACCAACACAACGAGCGATGGCAATCCTTTTTTACCATCGCTAGTCGTTGCGTATGACGTCACACGTCAATGCTCTCATCCATGCCCAATCCTTGCAGGATCCTTCGCTGATCAGGGGTGAGCGGTTTCCCTAACGCGCGTTGGATGCGCCCATCCGGCAGCTCTAGTAGGACGACGTTCACATACCGGAACAATTGAAAAATCGCCTGCCCGGTCGGGCGGGTCAGTTTCCGGCCCCCCGCGCCCTTTCATGGGCGTTCCGGGGTGATGAACGGACGCCCGGCGCGGGAAATGGCCAAGGCCAACAGAGAGAGGCTTTCTTTCTTGTCGATCTACACGAGGCAAGACGAAAGGACTTGATGGAGATTCGCCTCATACCGTCGATCCCAATGACGCGCGATGGCATCGTCGTTGAACCAAGACGGCTCCAGCCCTGGCCGAATCCGCTTCGGCTAATCGATGTCATGCACCCATTGTTCCCAATGAACGAGCGCTTGCCGGGGCCGCTCAAGATATCCAGAATGATTAGTTTGACGATATCGCTGGCTCGAGTTTGGCATTGCGAATTCACGGGAACGAGATGATCCATCAACTGAGGAAGGTCAAGATCTTTGAACACGGTGCTTATTCTATTCAAATAAGAACTTTCATAATAATGGCCCGAATTCAAACGTCCATGATGGGCAAACTCCTTTGCTTTCCTTGTGTTTCAAGGTTTTATTCGACAGGAAGATAAAAAAAGCCTCCCGATTTTTGTCGAGAGGGTGCGAAATGTGAGTTGGATATCTTGAGCGGCCGGCCATGACAAAAAGCTTTCCGTCTACGCCGATGCCGAAGAAACCGACAACGCTGAAAGCGGCGCGGAAAACAGCGTCGCACCGGCGCCGGACGGGGCGAAGTAGGCGACGATGGCGGTTGGCGTGAACGAAAGCTGTTTTTTGGCCGTGTAGCGGCCGACATCCACCGGCACGATTTCAACGACCGTATGTTTAAACAGTTCTTTTTCCCCGAGCCCAAGGGCGGCAAAATCCGCTCCGAGCGCCTCGGGGCGCTCCAGCAGCGCCCGGTAGACGGCCGCGCGCGCCGTTTTCTCCGTTTTTTCGTCCCACCACGGTTTGCGCGGCTTATAATTTTGGTTGCGCAAGTAGTCGTATTTCATGAGCGATTCGGCGATCGGCAAAGCGTCTGGCGCAGAGGTGCGCAAAAACTCATGGAGGCGGCGGAACAAGTCTTCTAACTGGTGGCCGATGCGCGCCCAGCCGCGTTCATCCCAATACGTCCCAAACTGTTGGAAAAAGTCAAACGGCGACGAGAAGACGTCGGTGACTAAATATTCAATCGTTTCATCCATCCGATGGGCGTTCCAATACTTCTCGAGCACGTCTTCCACTTGCTTGATGCGAATCACGTCCTCAAAGGAAAGAACGTTGTTGCTCAGTATTTCGTACGGCGCATGATCCATATATACGTAGCCGTATTCAAGGGCGCGCAGGCGCAGCCCGGTGCCGCGCAGCAATTTCAAAAACCCGAGCTGCAGCTCTTCGGGACGAAGAGCGAACACGTCATTGAACGTCTTCCGGAACGAGTCGTAATCTTCTTCCGGCAGGCCGGCGATCAAATCTAAGTGCTGGGCAATTTTCCCACCTTCCTTAATCATCGTCACCGTCCGCGACAACTTGGCGAAGTTTTGCTTGCGCATGATCAGGCGGTTCACCTCATCGTTCGTTGATTGAACGCCGATCTCAAAGCGGAACAGCCCAGGGGGCGCTTCGTTGTTTAAAAACTCGATCACCTCCGGGCGCATGATGTCGGCGGTAATTTCAAACTGAAACACCGTCCCCGGCACATGCTCGTCAATTAAAAAGCGAAACATGTCCATCGCGTAGCTGCGGCTGATGTTGAACGTCCGGTCGACGAACTTGATCGTCCGCGCCCCGTGCTGCATCAAATAGCGCAAGTCGTCTTTGATTTTTTCGCGGTCAAAATAGCGGACGCCGACCTCAATGGATGACAGGCAAAACTGGCAGCTGAACGGGCAGCCGCGGCTCGTTTCGATATAAACGATCCGGTTGGGAAGATGGGGGATGTCTTCTGGAAAGCGAAACGGTGACGGCATGTCCGCCAAGCGAATTTTATTCCGCTGTGGATTGACGACGATGCGGTCTCCGTCCCGAAACGCCAGCCCGGCGATATTGCTTACGTCCCCGCCGCCGTTTAGGGCGAACAGCAGCTGTTTAAACGTTTCTTCCCCTTCGCCAATCACGATAAAGTCCAATTCCGGCACCCGCTCCATCCACTCGCGCACATCATAGGACACTTCGGGTCCGCCGGCGACAATGATCAGATTCGGCGCCGCTTTTTTTATCATTTTTACGACTTTGATCGTTTCTTCAATGTTCCAAATGTAGCAGCTAAAGCCGACGACATCGGGCCGGCGCTGGTACAAGTCGGCGACGATGTTCATGGCCGGATCTTTGATCGTATATTCAACGAGCTTGACGTCAAACTCTGGTTGGGCGTATGCTTTCAAATAGCGGATGGCGAGATTCATATGAATGTATTTGGCGTTTAAGGTCGTGCAAATAATGTTCATCGAAATGAAAACCCCTTTTTCCATTCGTACTAACCTTTCATTATAGCGCAGTTTCGCCAAATGAAAAAGAAGAAAAAACTTGTCGAACATTGAAGAAAAGATTTTTGCAAAATCTTCGTAAATAAAGGGAGGAGTAAATTTTTCCACAGCGAATATACATGTAGTTGATATGGTTTGAATAGACAAGGAGAGATCGATATGGCCAAAAGCCTTTCTCCCCGGGAAGAGCAACATGCATCGCCGGACGTGCGGCTGCTTGAAGAAGAAAATCGACGTTTGAAGGAGCGGTTAAACAGCTATTCAATCATTTTCGAGCGGTCGCTTGATGCCATTGTCATTTTAAATAAAAACGGCGAATTTGTCGATGTGAACGAAGCGGCGTGCAAGCTGTTTGAAATGGATAAGTTTTCGCTCGTCGGCCGTTCCTTCTCTTCCTTTTTAGAACTCGTGCCGCCCGATATTTTGCTGTTTCAGCGCTCGATGCTGCAAAAGTTCGGTTCGTTTAGCGATGAATTGCTCATCAAGCTGCCGGACGGCAAGGTCAAGCATGTTGAATTTTCTATGAAAAAAGATGTGTTCGACGAATTTGACCTCGTCATGATGCGCGATGTTTCGGCCCATAAGGCGCTTGAGCGCGAGCGGATCATTCACGAGTTTTTGTTTCGCGACGTCTTTAACCGCGCGGTCGACAGCATCGTCATTTTTGATGAGTTCGGCCGCTTTATTGACGTGAATCCGGCGTTTTCGCTGAGTTTGAATTTGGAAAAAGACAAGTTGCTAAACTTATCGTTCCAGCAGTTTGTCGCCCGCGAGTGCGCCGAGGAGTTCGCTCGTTTGCTGGCGGAGATGAAAGAAAAAGGGACAGCCAAGGGCGAGCTGTCGCTCATTCGCCCCGATGGCACGGTGAAAATGTTCGAGCTGACGGCGACGTCGAACGTGTACAGCGGATTTTACATGGCCATTATGCGCGATGTGACGGAGCGGAAAAATATGGAGGTCAAGCTGCAAAAAAGCGAAGAACGATTCCGGGCCATTTTTGAGCAGGCGCACGAAGCGATTCTCATTTGGGACGACTTTGGCTACATATTGAACGCCAACCCAGCGGCGAGCCGCACGTTCGAGCTGCCGTTGAACTTGCTTGTGCGCCGCAATTTATTGGATTTTGTCGACTATGGAGAGGAAAAGGTGAAGCGCATTTTTAGCGAATTTCGCCGCAAAGGAGAAATTCGCGATGAATTGACGTTCCATATGCCGAACGGTGAGGATAAACAGCTCGAGTTTACGATGAAAAAAGGGGCGATCGACGGCTATCATTTGACCATTTTTCGCAATGTGAGCGAGCGGCGCAAAATCGAACGCGAGCTGCGCGAAAGCGAGCAAAAGTTCCGCAGCATTTTCGACCATGCGATGGACGGCATTTTGCTCTGGGATCGGGAGCATCGCATCATTGACGCCAATCCGATCGCCTGCGACATCTTTGCCGCTGCCAAAGAACAGCTGCTCGGCCGAACCGTGGGAGAGTGCGTTCCAGATCGGGCGCGCCGCCAGCTGAACAAGCTGCTTGCTCAATGCGAGCGAGCCGGTGAGGCGAGTGGAGAAGTGGAGTTTTCCGATGAGTGGAAAGGAAGAATGGTCGAATTTTCGTTGAAAAAAGAAGTGATTCCCGGCGTCGGGATGATGATGCTCCGCGACGTGACGGAACGGAAAGAGATGGAGCTGCAGCTGCGCAAATCGGATACGCTCAATGTCGTCGGCGAGCTGGCTGCGGGCATCGCCCATGAAATCCGCAACCCGATGACGGCGTTAAAAGGGTTTATCCAGCTGCTGCAAGGAAGCATTGACGGCGACTATTCGATGTATTTTAATGTTATTATGTCGGAGTTGAAGCGGATTGAGTCGATCATTACCGAGTTTCTCGTTCTGGCGAAACCGCAGGCGGTGCAATACAAGCAAAACGACATTTGCAAAATTATGCAAGATACGATCGATTTGATCAGCGCCCAAGCGATGATGCATAACGTGCAAATCATTGCCGATTTCGAGCGCGCGCTGCCGCCGGTATATTGCGAGCCGAACCAGCTGAAGCAAGTGTTCATTAATATTTTGAAAAACGCCATTGAAGTGATGCCAAAAGGCGGGGACATTACGGTGCGCATCGCCCGCGCCGGTTGCCATGTGCGCATCTCGATCACCGACCAAGGGTGCGGCATCCCGAAAGATAAAATTAAAAAGCTCGGCGAGCCGTTTTATACGACAAAAGAGCGCGGCACCGGGCTCGGCTTGATGGTCAGCTATAAAATTATCGAAGAACACCAAGGGAAAATTGACGTGGAAAGCGAGGTCGGCGTCGGCACGACGTTCCATATTACGCTGCCGATCGAGCGAACGGAAAGAGAGGACGACGATGACGATTGACTATGCGGTATACCGTTCAGCGCTGCTCGGCGATATGTACATCGCTTCTGACGGTGAGGCGATTGTGAAAGTTGAGCTGTTTTCGGAGGAATGGCGCGCGTTTGCGAGCAGGCATCCGGTGGTGGAAAGCCGGTCGCCGCTTTTGGAACGCGCGCTTGCGCAGTTGGATGAATATTTTCAAGGCCGCCGTCAAGCGTTCGATTTGCCGCTGCGGTGGCAAGGCACGGCTTTTCAACAAGACGTGTGGAAGGCGCTCTGCCGCATTCCGTACGGCGAAACGGCGACCTACGCCGATATTGCCGCGCAAATCGGCCGGCCGAAAGCGGTGCGCGCCGTCGGACAGGCGAACCGGGCGAATGAACTGGCGATCATCGTTCCGTGCCATCGCGTGATCGGCAAAAACGGCGCCTTGACCGGCTATGCCGGAAGCCGCACCGATGTGAAGGAGAAGCTGTTGGCGCTCGAGCGGCGCCACAAATAGGGGCAAAGGTGCAAAAAAACGCCGCCCCTAGGACTTGAGTCCACAGGGGCGGGATCGGGCGTTATTTTTTTTGCCAATGCGACAACGCGAGGGCGCCGACTAAAATGGCGCCTTTTATAATGTCTTGGGCGTAGTACGGAACGTTGGCCATCGTCAAGCCGTTCAACAACACCCCCATCAAAATCGAGCCGAACAACGTGCCGATGACGTTCGGCTTGCCGGCGCCAAAGACGGAAAAGCCGATGTAGGCGGCGGCGACGCCGTCCATCAAAAACGAGGCGCCGGCGGACACTTGCCCGGTGCCGATGCGTGAAGCGAGGACGATGCCGCCAAGGGCGGCGAAAAAACCGCTAATGACGTACGCGTACGTCCGGTAACGGTTCACCGGAATCCCCGACAGCCTTGCCGCTTCCCGGTTTTCCCCCGTCAAATAAAAGAGGCGTCCCGGTTTGGTGTATGTCAAAAACAAATGGGCAGCTATAACGACAAACAGCATCAGCAAAACGGAAAACGGCACGCCGAACAGCTCTCCTTGGCCGATAAATAGAAAGGAAGGGATGAATTTGCCCGGCGCCGTGCCGCCGTCTGGCAGCGGCATATCGTTATAAATCGAAAATCCTTTCGTATAGGTGAGCTGTACCCCGTTGATGGCGTACATCGTCGCCAATGTCGCAAGCAAATCCGGCAATTTGAATTTGACGATCAAGAGCGAGTTGAGCAGTCCGACGGCGACGCCGAGCAACAGCGGCACGAGCAAGGTGACGAAAATTTCTTGGCGATACAGAACAAGCGCCGCCGCGCTGGCGATCGTCGCAAGGCTGACCGTTGACCCGACCGATAAATCGAAGCCGTCAACGATGAGCGAAAACGTAATCCCGATCGCCACGAGCGTCACGATCGAAATCGAACGCAAAATGTCGCTGAAGTTTTCATACGTGAAAAACCGGTCTTGCGTGATGCCAAAATAGGCGATCACGGCCAGAATGGCGAGCAATGTCCCGTGTTTATACAAAAACTCAAGAATAGACGGTGCCGTTTTTTTCGACGGCGTCGCGGAAACGGCCGGCTGGTTCATCGATTTCACCTCCGCTGCAATAATAAACAAGCTGCTCGTACGTGAGTTCAGCGGCCGGCAGGCGGGCGAGCAGCCGACCGTCGACCATCACGTAGATGGTGTCGCAAATGTCAAGAAGCTCTTGACATTCACTGGAAAAGTACAGCACCGTTTTTCCTTCATCGGCAAGGGAGCGGATGATGGCAAACACGTCCTGCTTCGCGTGAACATCGATCCCTTTCGTCGGCTCGTCGAACAAAAAGACGCGCGCGTTCGTGTTTAGCCATTTGCCGATCACGACTTTTTGCTGGTTGCCGCCGCTCAAATGGCGGACAGCCGTGGCGCTTGACGGCGGATGAATGCCGAGCGAGCGCACGAGAGCATTGGCGGCTTCCGCTTCTTGTGCCCGCTTGATCCATTGCCAGCGCGCTAGGCGGGAAAGAAGGCGCACGGTGATGTTCGCCCGCACCGATTCGGGCAAAAACAGCCCTTGTTTGCGCCGCTCTTCGGGGATAAGGCAAACGCCGGCGGCGATGGCTTCATAAGGTGACGAGAATACATAGCGCCGCCCCTCGATTTCCCATTCGCCCGCCGTTTTTCGATGGGCGATCAAGCTTTCAGCAAGCTCCGTCTTGCCGGCGCCGACCAAGCCGGCGATGCCGACAATTTCCCCGCGATGGGCGTATAGGTCGATGGTCGTGCCGGTTTTGTCAATCGTGATTCCGCGGGCGGCAAAGGCGATGTCGCCCCCGTACGTGCGCGCCTGGTTGGCAGACGTTCTTCGCTTTGTCCCGGTCATATGCAGGACGATGTCTTCAAGCGACAGGCTGCCGGCGGCGCCGTGATAGACGACGCGGCCGTCGCGCAAAATCGTCAGCCGGTCGGCGATTTCTTGCACTTCTTTCAGCTTATGAGAAATATAAATAAAGCCAACGCCTTGCTGTTTCAGCTCATGAATGATGGCAAACAGCCGCTTCGTTTCCGCCTCGCTCAGCGCCGCGGTCGGTTCGTCCAAAATGATGTAGCGGGCGTCGGATGACAGCACTTTCGCGAGCACGATCAGCTGCTTTTCGTGGAGCGAACAGTCGCGCACGAGCTTCGTCGGCGGGATGGAAAGGCCGACGCGGCGAAGGAGAGCGGCGGCCCGCTCTTTTTCTTGGCGCAGCGAGCGGATCGGCCGCTGCGTGGCGCGAGCGAGTTCATCGGCGGCGATGTTTTCGTACACTGACAAACCGGGAAACAGCGCTGTGTCGACTTCTTGCACGACAAAGCCGATGCCGGCTCGTTTCGCGTCAAACGGCGAGGAAAACGCGCATGGGGCGCCGTCGATTGCGATCGTGCCGGCATCAGGCGAAATGGCGCCGGCCAACATGTTCATCAGCGTGCTTTTGCCGGCGCCGTTCATGCCTAAAAGGGCGTGGACTTCGCCCGGACGAACGTCGAAGTCCACGCCGTCAAGCACGCGCACGGCGCCAAACGATTTTTCCATGCCCCGCATTGACAACCCGTTCATTTTTTGTTCACCTGAGCTTCCAACGTTTTCATCCACGGCGAGATGGCGACGTTCGATTGCCCCCAGCCCGGGATGTATTGCGAGAGATCGCTCATTGATACTTGTTTGTCCGGCAGGTCGGACCGTTTCACTAAATGCGGCTCGAGCGAGTAAATGTTCGGCGTTTTTTCACCAGCAATTTTTTGGTAGGCAAAGCGAACTTGCACGCGGCCGACTTCCGCCGGATCCGTCGCTGTCGTCGCCACCCACGGGCTGTTCGGTTTTTGGATCATTTGCAAATCTTCATCGCTCAAATCGATGCCGTACACTTTAATTTCCGTGCGCCCGGCTTGTTCGATGGCGCGCGTCGCCCCTTTGGCGAACTCGTCCCATGTGGCGAAGACGGCGTCAATGTCGCCTTTGTTCGGGTATTTTTTCAAAATCGCTTCCATTTGCGTTTGCGTGTCTAGCGCGGTGTTGGCGCTCGCTGTGCCGAACTTGGCGATTTCCTTAATGTTCGGGTAGCGTTTTTTGAACGCCTCATAAATGACATGGCGCCGTTCCATCGGAGTAAAGCCGCCGACCCAAATCGTGACGATGTTGCCCTCGCCGTTTAAATCTTCGGCGAGCGTCTTTAACGTTTTCCAAGCGAGGCTATAGTCGTCTTGGTCGATGACGGTGACGCCGGGAATGTTCAAATCGTTGTCAAACGCCACAACCGGAATGCCTTTGGCGACGGCTTTTTTTACCGGACCTTCGAGCGCATCGGCGCGGCCGTGGTCAAGCAAAATCGCGTCGACGTTTTGTGTAATGGCCGTTTCAACATACGATGCCATCTTTGTCAAATCGTTGTCGGCGTTGTAAATTTGCACTTCGCCGCCGAATTTTTGCACTTGTTCTTTCACGCCGGCGATGTATTGCGAGGAGAATGTGCCGATCGACAGTTGCATAATGGCGGCGATTTTCACCGGCTTTTTCAGTTTTTCCGGAATGGCCGCCTGCTCGCTGCTCGCGGCGGTGGAGCTGTTGGACGATGTGGCGTCGTTGTTGTTCGTTTGTTTCGTTTCGTTGGCCGGCTTGGCGCTCATGGCATCTTGCTCGTTCGTGCAGCCGGTTAAGATGGAAAACACCGTAAAGAAAAGAAGAAAAAGAGGTGATAAGGCTTTAAATCGTTTCATACTGCTCCTCCTTTGCGAATAACGATGGCAGCGCCGTTTCGTAATGGCCGCGGACGATGCCTTTTTCGGTAATGATGGCGGTAATGAGTTCGTTTGGTGTCACGTCAAACGCCGGGTTGTACACGTTGACGCCTTCCGGGGCGATGCGCACGCCGGCGAGATGGGTCACTTCGTCCGGATGGCGCTCTTCAATCGGGATGTCCGCCCCTGTTTTTGTCTTGATGTCGATCGTAGACAGCGGCGCGGCGACGTAAAACGGAATGCCGAACGATTGAGCGAGCAAAGCGAGGCCGAACGTGCCGATTTTGTTCGCCGTGTCGCCGTTTCGCGCGATCCGGTCGGCGCCGACGATGATGGCGTTAATATGTTTCGCCTTGATCGTTTGCGCCGCCATGTTGTCGGTGATGAGCGTCACATCGACGCCCGCCTGCATGAGTTCCCATGTGGTCAGGCGCGCCCCTTGCAAAACGGGACGTGTCTCAAGGGCGTAGACGGACAGCTCGATTCCTTTTTCTTTCGCCAAATAAAACGGAGCAAGCGCCGTTCCGTAGCGGGCGGTGGCGATCGAACCGGCGTTGCAAATCGTCATCACCCGGTCGCCCGGGCGGAAAAGGGTCAAGGCGTATTCGCCGATGCGGCGGCACACATCCTCATCTTCGATTTGGATGCGGATCGCTTCGTGAATGAGCGATGTTTTCGCTTCGTTGACGGAAGCGGCGCTGTTGGCGGCGGCGACGAGCCGATCGAGCGCCCAAAACAAGTTGACGGCCGTCGGGCGCGCGCTCGCTAAGTAGTCGCGGTCTTGTTGCAAGCGGCGCTGAAATTCGTCCACCGCTTCGGTTTCATAGCGCGAGGCGGCGAGCGCCAAGCCATAGGCGGCCGTGATGCCGATCGCCGGCGCCCCGCGCACTTTCAACGTCGCGATCGCCTCATGCACGTCTTCGAGCGTATGCAAGTCGATGTATTCGGTGACCGATGGCAGTTTTTGTTGGTTTAAAATCGTGATATGCGTCTCGCGCCATTCGACAGAGCGCGGGATGGCAAATGAGTTCATCGTCGTCTTCCTTTCTCGGTTGATCGATTGGCCCAAGCTGGCGTTGGACGGCCGGCCCGGGCAGAGGGTGTCATCGTTCCGTTTCGATAAACAGGCGGCGGAAGCCGTCCGTTCCCGCCAGTTCAGCGCGCTCAACGATCAGGCGGCGGCCGAGACGGAGCGCGTGCCGTTTCGCGGCGAGCCGTTCGGCTTTTTGTTCAATGCCGTCGAGATCCGCCACATGGGCGAGGCCGATCGTCCGGCGAATGACTTCGCAGCCGGCAAAACCGACGGCGTCAATGAACGCTTGCCGCAGCACCTCATCAAGCAGTCCGGGCGTCGCGGCGTACGTTTCGACGCTTTCCGTCTGCCACAGCTCAGCGAAAATGGACGTAAACACCTTCCATGTTGAGTCGATGTGAACAAAGAGCGGTTGACGCTCCGCTTCAGGACGGGACAACGCATTTAACAGCAAGTTGGCGAAAAATTGGCCAAGGTCAAACCCGATCGGGCCGTAAAAGGCGAATTCCGGGTCGATCACTTTCGTTTCGTCGTCGCTGGCGAAAATGCTGCCAGTGTGTAAGTCTCCGTGCAGCAGCACATCCGCTTCAGTCAAAAACTTGCGCTTCAGCTTCGCCGCTTCGAGGCGGAGGCGGTCATCTTCCCAAAGCGCTTCAACGTCTGGGCGCAATTCGTCCTCAAAGTTGTTCGTGTCATGGTCGAAAAACGGATCGGTGAAGACGAGATCTTCCGTAATTTTGCATAGCTCTGGATTGACAAAGCTTTGCGCCAACTTCTTTTTCTCTTGTTGGTTCATGCCGAAATCAGACGTGTAAAACGCCGTTTTGGCGATGAATTCGCCGATATGCCGGGACAACAGCGGGTACGTTTTCCCTTCGATCAGCCCTTTGCGCGCGATTTGCAGGCGGGACAAATCTTCCATCACCGTGATGGCGAGCGATTCGTCGGAATAATAGACTTTTGGGACGTATTGCGGCACATAGCTGGCAAACGTGCGCAGCGCGTTGCTTTCAATGACGGCGCGCTTTAACGTAAGCGGCCAGCTTTCCCCGACGACTTTCGCGTACGGCAGCGCTTGTTTGATGATGACGCCTTGCTTTGTTTCTTGGTCGACGATATGGAAAACAAGGTTCAAGTTTCCGTCGCCGATCTCGCGGCAGGCAAGTGGCGCCCCGTCGCGGAACAAGCCGAGGCGGACGGCGAGGGCGGTCGCTTTTTGTTCGGTGAGCGGTTCGTAAACAGCTGATTGGACAATCGTCATTTTCACGTTCCCCCTTTACGTTTTGGCAAATGAAAAAGCCTCTTTCGCATACGGAAAGAGGCTTGAAGATTATTTGTCTTCACGCCTCTTATCTTTCAGAAAGACAGCGGTCTTTCTGTTGGACTTAGCACCGTGCCCTGCGGAAGCGGGTCGCTTCCGGCGCCGCCCTTGGCGTGCGCCCTATCTCACGATAGCATTACGGTCGGTTGCTGGGCTTCATTGGGCCAATTCCCTCAGCCAACTCTTGATAAGAGTACCGGTCTAGCTATTGAGTTTTTGCAATTTTCGCGATGTTAACAATCGTTTGGTTGCTTGATTCGAATCATACAGGTTGGGCAGGCGGATTGTCAATACGTTTTGAAAAATTTTTTTGCCGCCTCGTCGTAATCGCGCGGCCGGCGGTCGGCAAACACCGGGATGCGCGCACGCACCTGTTTAACGAGCGCCGGGTCGATGTCCGCCAGAAGAACGCCCGGCTTTTCATCGGCCTCGGCGATGATTTCGCCCCACGGGTCGATGACGAGCGAATGGCCGGCAAAGTCGTTGTTCGGGTCGCTTCCGGCCCGATTGCAGGCGATGACGTAGCATTGATTTTCAATCGCTCGCGCCATCAGCAGCGTCCGCCAATGGTGAAGGCGAGGAAGCGGCCATTCGGCGACGACAAACAGCGCTTCCGCTCCGGCTAAAGCATGGACGCGAATCCACTCTGGAAAGCGGATGTCATAGCAAATGACTCCGGCGCACGACAGCCCGTCAAGCGAAAATAAGCCTGGCGCGTTTCCCGGCTGCAAATACAAATGCTCATCCATCAGCTGGAACAGATGAAGTTTGCTATATTCACTGACGATTTGGCCGCTTCGGTCGGCGACGATCATCGTGTTCGTCACACCGGCAGCGGTTTTTTTGGCGACTGAGCCGGCGACGAAATGGACGCCGTATGTTTGCGCCAGGCGGGAGGCGAACGCTTTCGCCCGCCCGGCATCGTCATCAGCAATTTCGTCCAAGCGCGTCAAGTCATAGCCGGTCGTCCATAGTTCCGGAAGCACGACGATATCGGCTCCTTCGTTGGCGGCGGATTGCACGGCTGTTTCGGCTTGCTGTTCGTTCGTTTGCGGATCGCCAAACGCGATATCGAGCTGGAGGCAAGCGATGCGGATGGTCATTGTTTTTCACCCCAATGAAAAAATTTGCTTTACATTTTGCTTTTTACGATATATGATGTTGCACTAGAATTTCAAGAATTTTTCAAGAAGGTGTGGGCGATGACGATCGAATTTCCTTTTTCCGAACTGCTTGAACAGCTGCCGAAGCAGTTTTTTGCTTCACTTGTCGCCAAAGTGGGAGAGAAAATCAAGGCCGGGCATGATGTCATTAATTTAGGGCAAGGCAATCCGGACCAGCCGACGCCGAAGCATATCGTTGAGGCGATGCAACGGGCGGCGGTCAATCCGAAATACCATAAATACTCGCCGTTTCAAGGCTACTCGTTTTTGAAAGAAGCCGTTGCCGCCTTTTATGCACGCGAGTACGGAGTTGAGGTCGACCCGACCCGCGAAGTCGCCATTTTGTTTGGCGGCAAGGCCGGGCTTGTCGAGCTGCCGCTTTGCCTCGTCAACCCGGGCGATGTGGTGCTCGTCCCGGACCCGGGCTATCCGGATTACTGGTCGGGAATCGCGCTCGCCCGCGCGCGGATGGAAATGATGCCGCTTGTTGTCGAGCAGCAATTTTTGCCCGATTACAGCGCCATTCCGGCGGCGGTCGCCGATCAGGCGAAACTGATGTTTTTAAACTATCCGAACAACCCGACCGGTGCGACGGCGACGAACGAGTTTTTCGCCGAGACGGTGGCGTTCGCCGCCAAGCACGGTATCGCCGTCGTGCACGATTTTGCTTACGGGGCGATCGGTTTTGACGGCAAAAAGCCGGTCAGCTTCCTCGAAGTTGACGGGGCGAAAGACGTCGGCGTCGAGATTTACACGTTTTCGAAAACGTACAATATGGCCGGCTGGCGCGTCGCGTTTGCCGTCGGCAACGAGCGGATCATTCGGGCGCTTGAGCTGCTGCAAGATCATTTGTACGTCAGCCTGTTCGGCGCCGTCCAGGAAGCGGCGGCTGCAGCGCTTCTCGGCCCGCAAGATTGCGTCAACGAGCTTGTCGCGCTGTATGAAGCGCGCCGCCATACGTTCATTTCTGCTTTGCGCGAGATCGGCTGGGAAGCACCGGCGCCGTCCGGTTCGTTTTTCGCTTGGCTCCCCGTACCGAAAGGGTGGTCGTCCGCCGAGTTTGCCGATGTGCTCCTTGAGCAGGCGCATGTCGCTGTCGCTCCGGGCATCGGCTTTGGCGAGCACGGCGAAGGGTATGTGCGCGTCGGCCTATTGACCGATGAGGCGCGGCTCTGTGAAGCGGCGGAGCGGATCGGACGGCTCGGGCTGTTTTGAAAAAAATGATTGACAACGGCGGCAAAGGCTGTCATAATTCAAAGTAAATTTGCCATACTTGCCAAAATCGTTTGACAAGTGTATAGTTACGCAAGCATTCTTATCAAGAGCAGGCGGAGGGACGAGCCCAATGAAGCCCGGCAACCGGCTTGGTACATTCAAGCACGGTGCTAATTCTTGCAGCGGAAACGCTGAGAGATAAGAAGAGCGCCATAAACGAATGACGCCTCTTCTTATGAAGAGGCTTTTTTCTTTGGAAAGAGGGATGAATGATGAGTGCAGTGATGGCAACGTATTTGCTTCATGACGAGAAAGACATCCGCAAAAAGGCGGAAGGGATCGCGCTCGGCTTGACGGTCGGCACGTGGACCGACTTGCCGGCGTTGGAGCAGGAGCAGCTTCGCAAACATAAAGGGGAAGTGGTCGCCGTTGAGGAGCTTGGCGAAAGCGAGCGTGTAAACGCGTATTTCGGCAAGCGGCTGAAGCGGGCGATCGTCAAAATCGCCTATCCGACGGTCAACTTCAGCGCTGATTTGCCGGCGCTTTTGGTGACGACGTTTGGCAAATTGTCGCTTGATGGGGAAGTGCGGCTGCTTGATCTCGAGTTTCCGGACGAGTGGAAGCGGCAATTTCCGGGGCCGCGCTTTGGCATCAGCGGCATTCGCGAAAAAGTCGGGGTATATAACCGCCCGCTGTTAATGAGCATTTTTAAAGGCATCATCGGCCGCGATTTGGCGTATTTGACGTCCGAATTGAAAAAACAGGCGCTTGGCGGCGTCGACCTAGTCAAAGATGACGAAATTTTGTTTGATAGCGAGCTTCTTCCGTTTGAGAAGCGGATTACGGAAGGAAAGGCCGCGCTTCGGGAAGTGTACGAACAAACGGGCAAACGGACGCTGTACGCCGTTAACTTGACCGGTAAAACGTTTGAGCTGAAAGAAAAAGCGAAACGGGCCGCCGAGCTTGGCGCCGACGTGCTGTTGTTTAACGTGTTCGCCTACGGGCTTGATGTGTTGCAAGGGCTGCGCGAGGATGAAAACATCACCGTGCCGATTATGGCGCATCCGGCGTTTAGCGGCGCGATCACGCCGTCTGAGTTTTACGGGGTCGCCCCGTCGCTGTTGCTCGGCAAGCTGTTGCGGCTCGCCGGGGCTGATTTCGTCCTGTTCCCGTCGCCGTACGGCAGCGTCGCTCTCGAGCGCGAGCAGGCGCTTGGCATCGCCCGGGCGCTCACCGATGACCAAGAGCCGTTTGCGCGGGCGTTTCCGGTGCCGTCGGCGGGCATTCATCCGGGGCTCGTGCCGCTTCTTGTCCGCGATTTCGGCCTTGACAGCATCGTCAACGCCGGCGGCGGCATTCACGGCCATCCGGACGGGGCGATCGGCGGCGGCCAGGCGTTTCGCGCGGCGATCGATGCGGTGTTGGCCGGTCGGCCGCTCCGCGAAGCAGCTGTTGAAAACGAGGCCCTACAAAAAGCGATCGACCGTTGGGGCGCTGTTGAGGTGGAAGCATGACGAGGCAGCTTGTTCTCTTTTGCGATTTTGACGGCACGATTACGGAAAACGACAACATTATCGCCATTATGAAACAGTTCGCCCCGCCGGAGTGGGAGGCGCTCAAAGACGACATTCTCGCTGAGCGCATCTCCGTTCAGGAAGGGGTCGGGAAGATGTTTTCCCTCCTTCCGTCTTCGCTAAAGGGCGAAATCGTCGATTTTCTGCGGGGCACCGCCCGTTTGCGCGAAGGGTTTCGCGAATTCGCCGCTTGGACGAAAGAGCAGGGCATTCCGCTCTATGTGGTGAGCGGTGGGATCGACTTTTTTGTCTACCCGCTGCTTGACGGGATCATCGAACGAGAGTGCATTTTTTGCAACGGCTCCGATTTCAGCGGCGCGACGATCCGCATCACGTGGCCTTACGCGTGCGACGGCGAGTGCCAAAACGGCTGCGGCTGCTGCAAGCCGTCGCTCCTTCGCAAGCTTTCCCGCCCGGACGGGTATCATGTCGTCATCGGCGATTCGATTACGGACGTAGCGGTGGCGAAGCAAGCGGATTACGTGTTGGCACGCGATTTTTTGCTCCAAAAATGCCAAGAGCTTGGCTTACCCCATGCGCCGTTTGCGACGTTTTTTGATGTGATGGATCATTTGCAGCAGGTGGAGGTGATCGTATGAGCCTCGTCGTGCAAAAATGGAACGAGCTCGCCGAGGTGAAGGCCGAGCTTGCCGCCCGCGACTGGTTTTTCGCGACAAGCGGCAATTTGTCGATCAAAGTGACAAACGATCCGCTCACCTTTCTTGTCACGGCCAGCGGCAAAGACAAACGGAAGCAGACAGACGAAGATTTTCTGCTCGTTGATGGTGATGGAAACCCGGCGGAAGACACGCATTTGAAGCCGTCGGCGGAGACGCTGCTGCATGTTGAGATTTATCGGCGGACGAAGGCCGGCTGCGTCTTGCACGTCCATACGGTCGACAACAACCTCATTTCCGACGTGTACGCCCAAAACGGGGAGGCGGTTTTTTCCGGCCAAGAAATCATCAAAGCGTTCGGCATTTGGGAGGAAAACGCCGCGGTGCGCATTCCGATCATTGACAATGACGCCGACATCCCGACGTTGGCCGCGAAATTCGCGAAACATGTCGACGGCGATACGGGCGCGGTATTGATCCATAACCACGGCATCACCGTCTGGGGCCGCGACGCCTTTGAAGTGAAAAAACATTTGGAAGCATGGGAGTTTTTATTCCGCTGGCAAGTAAAGCGGCTGCTTTTGCAACGGGCTGGCTTGCCAGTTGGTTGATCTATATTCATTTCCAAGGAGGATGAAAACGATGGCAGTCATTAAAGTGAAAAAAACTGGTCAAGTGATTGAGGGAGAGGACAACGTCCGCGCGTTTTTAAACAGCCAAGGTGTCTTGTACGAGCATTGGGATATTACAAAGCTGCCGGAACATTTGCACGACAAGTATGTGTTAAGCGATGAAGAGAAAGCGGAAATTTTAGCGGCATTTAAAGACGAGATCGAAGACTTGGCGGCGCGCCGCGGCTACAAAACATGGGACATTGTCGCTTTGTCCGACGCGACGCCGAACTTGGATGAGCTGCTGAAAAAGTTTGAACAAGTCCACATTCATACAGAAGATGAAGTGCGCGCCATTACGGCCGGCCACGGCATTTTCATCATCAAAGGCGACAAAGAAACGGGCTATTTCGATGTGGAACTCGAAGCCGGCGATGTCATTTCCGTGCCGGAAGGGAATCCGCACTACTTCACATTGATGGATGACCGCCGGGTGGTGGCTGTCCGCCTGTTCATCGATCCGTCCGGCTGGGTCGCTCATCCGTATGAGGAAACAGAAGAAGGAAACGGATGAACAGTCTACTGTGACTAATCAGGAAATTTTCTGCTCGGTTTGTCTGAGTGTGCTGCCTCGTTGAGAATGGTGTGGAACGAGGGAGGCCGCACCGGTGGCCTTCCTTCATAAAGTAGTTTGCCTAGTTCTATTCCACGTTAATTCAAATGAAAACAGCTCGTTTCCTTCTCTCGCTCTATTAAGGCGTTTCCCCTCTCACTAGAGGAGGAGTGATTTCGTACAAAATAGTGCGATTCCATTTGCTTCTCTAAAAAATATCAGCGAAATAGGTTTTTTTGTAGGCGAGATGTTGCTGCTTTGCTCGTGGCTGCCGCTTTTTATTGGCCTTCTTAGTAGGGTTTACAATGTTTCCATGAAAAAGAACATAAATAAAATACCGATAATAAACGCGTATGTTGCTGCCCACTCATTTCCATCACCATGACTTTCAGGAATGAGTTCTTTGTAAATAATAAACAACATGGCTCCAGCAGCAAACGCCAAACCATATGGAACTAAGCTTTCAAAGAGAGAGGCCAAATAAAAGCCGAGCAGTGCCGTGACTATTTCAACTGTTCCCGTCAATGTGGCGATCAAAAATGCTTTGAAGCGACCGATTTGCTGGTTGACTAAAAACAAGGCGACTAGAAACCCTTCTGGCGCATTTTGTAAGCCAATGGCCAAGGCAATGAGATTGCCCATTGGAGCAGCGCTGTTTGAGGCGTAGCTGACTCCGATTGATAGCCCTTCCGGAAGATTGTGCAACGTAATGGCAGCAATGATGAGCATCGCCTTTTCGTCAAACGGCACCCCGCTTTTTGTATGTTCTAAGTCGAGATGCGGAACTGCTAATTCCAGTATGGTTAAAACAAGTATTCCTGCGGCAAGGCCAATGAATAGCGTTGAAAAGTTTCCTGTTTGCAATGCTTGTGGGACTAGATTGACCATGGAAGCGGCCATCATGATACCGGCAGAAAAGGCAAGCAAGATGTCACGCCACCGATGGGTAAGTGATCGAGCTATGAACAAAATGAGTGCGGCGCCAAGTCCAGTTGATAAGGCAGATAGCACGCTGCCGGTCAGCATATTGTTCATCGAATTCCTCCTCGTTTTTCTTCTCTCGCTGTGTTTATGAGACGTTTTTTATTGATGTGATCAAACGATCAGATTTTTTGCAAATATTAGTGGCGATTACTGAAATATTGGTGATGTAACAGATCAGACCGCTTACGAATCTAGGAGACTGGTGATTTAAGGGGGCAAGCCGCTTATCAAGCCCGTTTTTCAAATAGAAAAGCCTCCTTGCATCAGGATCACCTTTCAAATGCTTCCCCATTGCTCAAAAGAAACAACCGTTTTTCACCAGTCCTCTAGTTTCTCAAATAAAAAAGCTTTGTCGCATCAACATCGTCTTTCAAACGCTTCCCTATTGCTCACGAGAAATAATCGTTAGTAAGTTGAAATTTTGGTTTACATCCCGCTGATTCCTCTCATATCAACTTGTACTTAGATGAAACCCGCAACGAAAAATCGGAAATTCTTTATTGCAACTTAAAGGAGGGTTGTGGACTCCTACAGGCTTTCGAAGGGAGAAACTTTTTCCAATCGGTTCAATTTTTTTACATGCTTACTAATCGATCTGAGGAAACGGCGTTTCTCATTATTCTTGGCATTATATTATTCTACATATGCGCTTGTGTAGTAGAAAATGAAAGATCAGATGCTGTGTGAAAAAGTTTTATGGACAGCGCCTGACCTCACCGCAAAGATGAAAGCCCCTGCCAGTTCGGTAATTTCACAGAAATTATAGACTTGTTAGTCGGTTGTGAAAGGAATGGAGAAAAACGCTGTAGTTTGTCAAATTGTTGAAGATCGTTAAGAAAAACCGGTTTTTCAGTGCTTCCCGATTGGCAACGACTTGCATCGGCTCTCCTCATAAAATCACCATGATTCGAAAAAAGGAAACAGGTCGGCGAGAAAAATATGTACATAATGGATAAGAACGGTTGCTTGCTTGCTTTCTGTTCCAGTATAATGGAAAGTAAGAAATGGTCAAATGCAAAGGATTGAATGTCATGGAGCAGAAAGGACAAGCATTGGAGCAATCGTTAAAATTATTTATCGTTCTCTCGCGGGCGTATCGCGCGGTCAGCGATCAAGTCAACAAATCGATCCACTCATTCGGGGTCAATCCCACGGAGTTTGCCGTGTTGGAACTGTTATATCATAAAGGCGATCAACCGCTCCAGCAAATCGGTGAGAAAATTTTGCTCGCCAGCGGCAGCATCACGTACGTTGTCGATAAACTGGAGAACAAAGGGTTGATCGTCCGCCGCGCTTGCGAGCGGGATCGCCGCGTTACATACGCTTCGATTACGGAAGAAGGACGGCGGTTTATTGAGCGCGTGTTTCCAGAACACGCCGAAACCATTCATGACACCGTGTCCGCGCTTACCGCAGAGGAGAAGGAGCAGGCCATCGCTTTGTTAAAAAAATTAGGATACGGGGCGAAACATGCCCTCACTGATCGGGGCTGACCCAAAAGGTCGCCTTCTTTCAAGATAGGCACAACATATAGTGCGACAGAAGCAGTCAGTACGTATATATAGAGACGAAAGAGGGCGTCCCGGTCCTTTTGGGACACCCTCTTTATTTTTGCCGAAAATGGATACGTTAATAAAGAAAGCAACAACGCCAAAGGAGGGAACGTGTATGATGATTCCCGTGGGGGTGTCGAACCGCCACATTCATTTGTCGAGCGAGCATATGGCGGCGCTGTTTGGCGAAGGCGTCGAGTTGACCGTGCTCAAGCCGCTGTCGCAGCCCGGGCAGTTTGCGGCGAACGAGACGGTGACGGTCGAAGGGCCGAAAGGGAAAATCGAAAACGTCCGCGTCCTCGGTCCCGTCCGTTCGCTGACGCAGCTCGAGATTTCGAAAACCGACAGCTTCAAGCTCGGCGTCGCGCCACCGGTTCGCTTATCCGGCGACATTGACGGAACGCCGGGCATTACGATTCACGGACCGAAGGGGACGGTGACCGTCGACAAAGGGGTGATCATTGCCAAACGGCACATTCATATGACGCCGAAAGATGCCGAGACGTTCGGCGTTCGCGACAAGCAAGTCGTGAAGGTGAAAACGCAAGGGGAGCGGGCGCTCATTTTTGATGAAGTCATCGTCCGCGTCAGCGACGATTTTGCCTTAGATATGCACATCGACACGGATGAAGCGAACGCGGCCGGCCTGAAAACGGGCGATTATGTTGAGCTGCTTCCGTCATGAAAATCATCCGTGTCAAAGGCAAACAAAGCGCCCTCTCGTTCGTTCCGAGAGGGCGCTTCCCGTTAACGCGGACGCTTCTTCTCTGATCGATCTAGGGTGCCGGTGATTTCGTGCAAAACAACGTTGAGTTCGACCTATTTCTCAATTAGAGAAACCTTGAAGAATCGGCTTTCTTTTCTTAACGAAAATGTCGCCGATTGGTGGTGACATCGTTTTTTCACCAGCCTTCTAGGGTGCCGACCAGATGAAACGGCGCATCACGTCGAATGGCATCAATGACTCCGCCGCTGATTGATGACAAGGGCGTGCATGGCGGCTCCTCCTTTCGGGTTAAGGCAGCGATTTGGTCAAATAACGGTCAAACCATTCGACGATATGGCGAAGCCGCTCGAGGCGAAGCATCGGGTTGCCGGTGCGCGACAAGTCATGGTTGGCGTCCGGAAAGCGAACGAATTTCGTTTCTCGCCCGAGTTGTTTCAAGGCGATAAACAGTTGTTCCGCCTGCTCGATCGGGCAGCGGTAATCGCGCTCACTGTGAAGAATAAGAAGCGGCGTGTTCATCTGTTTGACGTATTTGAGCGGCGAATGATGCCAAAGCCGCTCGGCGTCTTCCCACATGTCGCAGCCGACCTCCCATTTGGTGAAAAAGTAGCCGATGTCGCTCACGCCGGAGAAACTGAGCCAGTTGGAAATCGAGCGCTGGGTGACGGCCGCTTTGAACCGGTTCGTATGCCCGACGATCCAGTTTGTCATAAAGCCGCCGTAGCTGCCGCCGGTGACGCCAAGCCGTGTTTCGTCAATGAAGTCGAATTGGCGAATGGCGGCGTCGACGCCGGCCATAATGTCTTCATAATCCATGCCGCCATAGTCGCCGCGCACGGCATTGACAAATGCCTGGCCATATCCGTGGCTGCCGCGCGGGTTGGTGAATAAGACGGCATAACCGTGCGAGACGAGCAGTTGAAATTCATGAAAAAAGGTCAATCCGTACATCGCATGCGGCCCGCCGTGAATTTCGACGATAAGCGGCGCCTTTTCCCCTTCGCCAAGCCCGGGCGGTTTCATGATCCAGCCTTGAATGTCCGAACCGTCTGTTGATTGGTAGGTAAACGGTTCGGCATCAGCGAGCGCGACTTCGTTCTCGAGCGCTTCATTGACCGTGGTGAGCCGTGTTTTTGCGCCGTTTTCAAATGAGATGGCATACAAATCCCCAATCACTGTCGGCTCGCTAATCGCGGCAACGGCCTGCTGTTCATTCGGATGGACGGCGAGGCCGTATACATGGAAGTCTCCTTCGATGATCGGAACGACGGGTCCGTCAAGCGGGATGAAAAATACGTTGACGCGCCCGCGCTCCGAGGCGGTGACATACAGGCCGCTTGCGTCGTTTGCCCAAATCGGGCCCGGGCCTTTCGCATCAGCGTGCATGTCGCCGATCATCGCATCGCCGAGATGGACGTCCCAATCGGCGGTCAGCACCCGCGCCGTTCCACGCTCCGGCTCAAAAACGTAAAGCCGGTGAAGCGTCGCCCCGAGATAAGCCAAATCATGACCGATGGCGGCGAGCTTCGTTCCGTCCGGCGACCAAGCGAGCGAGGTGAAGGTGCCGCATCCGTTCGTCACATTCGTTTCCGCTTTCGATTCGAGGTCAAGCAGCACAATGTCGCGTGTAAAGACGGTGTCGGGATCTTCGTTCCGGTTGGCCACAAAGGCAAGCGTCCGTCCATTGGGCGACATTGCAAACGAACCGATTTCCTCCTCGCGGCTCGTTAACGCTTCCGCTTTTCCCGTCGCCGCATCGATGCGCACGAGCACCGGTCGTTTGTCGTCAAGAAATCCTGCCGCGTCCGATTTGTAATAGAGACGCTCGACTACGCGCGGTTTCGGGTCCGCCGGCTTCGCTTCCTTTTTTTCCGGCTCTTCGCGGTCAGCGATCGTTTCGTCGTCGCCGATCGTCGTTAGGGCGATGAGAAACGTTCCATCCGGCGCCCAAACGTAATCGCGCACCCCATTTTTGAAAAACGTCAGCTGGCGCGCTTCGCCGCCATGGGCAGGCAATCGCCAAAGCTGCGCGCGTCCGGAGCGGTCCGATAAAAAGGCGATCTCTTCCCCCGTTGGGGAAAAGCGCGGTTTCGTATCGCGCCAGCGCCCGAACGTCCATGGACGGACGGAGCCGTCTTCGGTCCACATCGATAGATGCGAGCGGTACTGTTTTTCCTCGTCGATCGATTTTTCCACAAACACGACGCGCGTGCCGTCCGGGGCGTAGTGCGGGTCGCGCACGGAGCGGAGGCGAAGCAAGTCTTCTGCCGTCATGCCGCGGCGTTTCGTTTCGTGTTCGCTGTTCATGCCTGATCCCTTCTTTCGTAAGAAATGTTTGGTTGATAGATTGTTTCGCTTTTCGAAAGAAAAATCCTGCTTTTGGTGCAAAAAAAAACGAACGTCCGTTGAGACGGACGCCTGCTTTTGATTATGCCGATCGTTTTTGTCTTTGTCGCTCGTGCTGTGCTGCTTTTCTCACTTGCGGGTAAAAGATCAAACCGCTCGCGAGCAAAGTGAGACCAAAGAGGAACGTTTTGATGTCCGCCGTGCCAGCGATGACGACCCAGACCGAATAGACGGACGCTACAGCGGCAACGACGCCATCCGTTAGGCGGCTGCGCTCCCCTTGATACGTTTCGCCCGTGATGACAAGCTTTAATTGAAAGACGGACGCAATCAAGTACGGGACGAGGTACGCCAGCGTGGCGATGTAAATGACAAAGTCAAACGCCGCGGCCATCGAGTGGGAAATCGTTGAAAAGATAAACAGCTGGGCCAACGCATTGGACAAGGTCAATGAAAAGCTCGGCGCCCGTCTGTCGTTTTCCTTTAAAAAGGACGGCAAAAACATCCCTTGTTTCGCCGCTTGGTACGGTACCTCGGCGCTCAACAAAATCCAACCGAGCGTCGAACCGAGCAAGCTGATGAGGCCGAGTCCGGCAAGCACGTAGCCGCCGATAGGACCGACGATGGCGACAATGGCATCGACGAGCGGTTTTTCCGATTGAATGAGCTTCTCTTGCGGCAAGACACCCATCACCAAAAAGCTGATGCCGATAT
The DNA here is from genome assembly GCF_001587475.1 of Geobacillus sp. B4113_201601. Lineage (NCBI taxonomy): Bacteria > Bacillati > Bacillota > Bacilli > Caryophanales > Anoxybacillaceae > Geobacillus > Geobacillus sp. B4113_201601. The sequence continues at coordinate 4,125 of NZ_LQYX01000078.1, read as the reverse complement.
AAATGGCCAAAGCGATCAGAAGACCGGCGATCGTCGCCCGTTTGACGTCCGCCTGTTTGCGGGCCCGCGCTGCGAACACCATCGCCGATTCAACGCCGATAAACGCCCAGAGCGTCGCTAACGCGGCGTTTTTGATTTGCCCGAGCAGGCTGATCGCTTGCCCATCCCCGTCATAGCGCGGAGCATTAAGGGGACCGATGACCGCCTTGTCAAAGGCAAACAAGGCGATGACGATAAACAGGAAAAAGCCGAGCACTTTGGCGGCGGTAGCCACAAAATTGAGCTTTCCGGCGCTTTCCACCCCGCGCAAAATGATGGCATGCATCCCCCAAAGGAGCGCCGTGCAGACGAGAAACGTCAGCAAATTTCCTAGTTTCAAAGGAAACGAACCGATCATGGCCACGGTGTGGTCGCTTGTCAAGACAGGAAAGAATGTCGATAAGTAGCTCGCAAACGTTGTGATGATGGCGACATTGCCGGCAAAGTTGCCGACCCAATAGCCCCATGATGACATAAACCCGGATAAAATCGACCAGTTCGACCCTTTCGGGAACAGCTCTTTTGCGTAAATTTGCGGCCCGCCGTTCAAGTTCGGTTTGCGAATCGCTAAGTTTCCAAACACAAGCGCCGTCATCAAAACGCCCGTTCCGGTCAACAGCCAAGCGAGCATGACGCCAAGGGGGCTGGCTGCCTCCGCGAGCGAACGCGGCAGCATAAAAATTCCCGAACCGACCATATTGCCGACGACTAGCGCCGTTAATACCCAAACGCCTAGTTTTTGTTGCTTGCCCAACCGCTAACACTCCTTTTCAAAAAAATATGCACCCGCGCCTCTTCAGCGGGTGCATGGCATGTTCGCATCCAGACTGAATGGCGATAGCGCTCCATCGCCGTAGGCGATGGCAGTCCTGCGCCTGTTCGGCCGCAGTCCCAGCTTGCGGCGCCGGAGCGCGCCGCAAACTTCGGCGGTGAACCCTTTCCCGCTGCGTCATCAGCCGCTCCGAGCCTCGGCAGCGCTACTTTTGTTCACCGCAACCTCTATCCCATTGGTGGAGAGGGGGTATATGGTTGCCGACATTATCGTACTTAATTCGACAAAAAACGTCAAGTTGTTTTTGCTGGAAACGGCGCCGAACCGTTCGGATGGAAAAGCCGGTACGAAGCGATTTTTCACCGGCCTTTTAGATGTCTTGTGAAAAACGGTTGTTTCTTTTGAGCGATAGGGGAGCGTTTGAAAGACGATCCTGATGCGACAAGGCTTTTCTACGGGAGAAACGGGCTTGATCAGCGGCTTGCTCCCTTAAATCACCGCCCTCTTAAAGGCTGGTGACTTTGGTCGATGAAAAAAAGTGTGCACTGTTGCAAGGCTTTTCTATTTGAAAAACGATGCTGGGAAGCGGTTGCGCGAGTAAATCACCGCCTCTTAGAAAGATGTGGGATAGAAGAAGGATGTTCCCGCTTTTTTCGGATCGTCCGGGCAAAATTCAAAGGTTGGAAAAGGCAGGAGATTTTTGCACGACGGCGAATAGACAAAATGGGCGAAAAATACGAGCCCAATGCATGGTGATGAGATCATTCGTGAAGAGAGAAGGGGATGACGATGAAATTTTCCGAGTTTCGCTATGAGCGGCCGGACATCGATCAGTTGCAGGACGCGTTTCAAGAAGCGCTCGATGCGTTCCGCCGCGCCGGGAGCGCCGCCGGTCAGCACGAGGCGATGAAACGGGTGAACGAGCTGCGCCGCCGCTACAGCACGATGGCGAATTTGTGCCACATTCGCCATACGATCGATACAAACGATGAGTTTTATAAGAAAGAACAAGACTTTTTTGATGAAACGGGGCCGATCGTCAAAGGGCTCGTCAACGACTATTACCGCGCCCTTGTCGAGTCGCCGTTTCGCGCCGAGCTCGAAAAAACGTGGGGCGCGCAGCTGTTTGCCTTGGCGGAAACGCAGCTGAAAACGTACGCTCCGGCAGTGATGGAAGACTTGCAAAAAGAGAACAAGCTGGCAAGCGAATATACGAAGCTGATCGCCTCAGCGAAAATCATGTTTGAAGGCGAAGAGCGGACGCTCGCCCAGCTGCAGCCGTTCGTCGAATCGCCGGATCGCTCGGTGCGCAAACGGGCGAGCGAAGCGAGGTTTTCGTTTTTCACCGATCATGAAAAAGAGCTTGATGAGCTGTACGATGAGCTCGTTCATGTGCGCACCGCGATCGCCGAGAAGCTCGGGTTCAAAAATTTTGTCGAGCTCGGTTATGCCCGTTTAGGCCGGACCGATTACAATGCCGAGATGGTTGCCAACTTCCGCCGGCAAGTGAAAGCGCACATCGTCCCGCTCGCCGTCAAACTGCGCGAACGCCAGCGGCAGCGGATTCAGGTCGATCGGCTTACGTATTATGATGAGCCGTTCATGTTCCCGAGCGGCAATCCGGCGCCAAAAGGGGACGCCGCTTGGATCGTCGACAACGGCCGGCGCATGTATGAAGAGCTGTCGCCGGAAACGGGCGCGTTTTTCCGCTATATGGTCGAACATGAACTGATGGACCTCGTCGCCAAAAAAGGGAAAGCGAGCGGCGGCTATTGCACGTATATTGACGACTACCAAGCGCCGTTTATTTTCTCGAACTTTACCGGAACGTCCAGCGACATTGACGTATTGACCCATGAAGCAGGGCATGCGTTCCAAGTGTACGAAAGCCGCCATTACGATATCCCGGAATACAACTGGCCGACGCTTGAGGCGTGCGAAATCCATTCGATGAGCATGGAATTTTTCACATGGCCGTGGATGGAGCTGTTTTTCGCCGAAGATGCCGACAAATACCGGTTCGCCCATTTGAGCGACGCGCTCTTGTTTTTGCCGTACGGCGTCGCGGTCGATGAATTCCAGCACGCCGTCTACGAGCGCCCGGACATGACGCCGGCCGAGCGGAAGAAAACATGGCGTGACATTGAGAACGTGTATTTGCCGACAAAGGATTACGACAGCCACGATTACCTTGAACGAGGCGGCTTTTGGCAGCGGCAAGGGCACATCTACACCGACCCGTTTTATTACATCGACTACACGCTCGCGCAAGTGTGCGCGTTCCAGTTTTGGAAGCGGGCGGAAGACGACCGGGCTGCGGCGTGGCGCGACTATGTGGCGCTTTGCCGATTGGGCGGCAGCCGGCCGTTCACCGAGCTCGTCCAAAGCGCCAACCTCCAGTCGCCGTTTGCCGACGGGGCGGTCGCTTCGGTTATCGGCCATATCGAGCGGTGGCTGGACAGTGTCGATGACAAAGCGTTGTGAATGAAAGCGGAAATGGAACGGACGATCCGCGTGTTGATGAACGGTCTGCGCCGCTAACCGGCCGGCTTCCGCCAAGGAGCCGGCCTAGTTGTTTTCTTTCGCGTAACGGAGGATGGCTTCGGCATCAAGCAGCGACGGACGTGCGTTCGGTCAAAACGTTTGACCGAACGGCCGTCATGTTCTGGCACCGTCGTCTTCCGAAATGACGCTGGATCCTTTGTTTGGATCGAACGATGGATACCACTGGACATCGTTAAAAATATGGACAGGGGATCGTTCTTTGTCCAAGATGAGAAGATTGTACCGCAAGTCCCCATGATTAATTCGATTGATCAAATCTTTTGGGATATCGTCTATCCATGAGGAAGAAATGGTGATGGTATATGACAACTGTCCGTTGGCCGGCAAAGGGCCTTTGACGGCGTTCGAACGGTCAACATGGGTCACGCGAGAAAGTTCCTCTGGATATTGAATGACGAAATAGTAATCTCGATACTGTTCAAGCAACTGATACAGCTGCTCCGAGAGGGTGTAACGCATCGTCAAGTGAATCGAGCGGCTCGTTGCTTTGGCGGTAAATTCATTGACTAAAAAATGCGGTGGCAGAAATTTCTCCTCTAGCGATAACGGCTTCTGTTCCTTTTTTACTTTTTCCTTTTGCTCGTTTCCTTGTACCGCTTCTTTCCCTACATGGTGCGGAGCGGGGGTAGGATCATGTCCGCGCTCGCACGCCGCCAGCAAGAGAACGCCGATAAAAAGAGCATTCCCGTTAGGAGCTTTTCCGGGGACTTGATCAAAAAAAGCCCTCTTGGTATGATGCAGGGGTGTCA